>CAKZQE010000196.1 GCA_937139465.1 uncultured Gammaproteobacteria bacterium | reverse complement strand
CGGGTCGGCTAGAACGGAATGTCGTCGTCGCCGACACTGTCGCTTTGCCAGCCTGGATCGCCCACTTCCGGCGCCGGTGCCACCTGCGTGCTAGGCGTTTGGGTGCTGTCGCTCGCGCCCGCATCGATCTTCCAACCGACCAGGTTGTTGAAGTAGCGACCGTTGTATTCGCGGCCGCGGATGTCAAAGGTCACCGTCACGGTCTGCCCAATCTGCAGCGCGCCTAACAAATCCGCTTTGTCTTTCAGAAATTCCAGGCTGATGTCCTGGGGGTAGTTCCCATCAGGCACCGTGATCACCATCTCTTTTTTAGTGAATCCACTACCGAATGTCTGTAGCTCGCCAATCACTTTGATCGTGCCTGTTAGTTCGTAGGACATGAAGGTCTCTCTTGGTTGTGAAGGTCGCCCTGCGGCGGGTCGGCGATCAATGATACGGGGTGCCTCGCCAGCGCGCCAATCGCAGTGGCGGACCGGTTGGTCTATTGTGATTCGGCCTGTCATGGGATATGCCCGTACGTGGAATTCAATCCGAAGAGGGCAACCCATGACGACCACGACCACTGAAGTTTCAGCGGCGAGTGCCGACGTCGGCACCGATCAAATCGACCCGCGGGTCTTCGATTTATACGATGAGTACTGTCACACCGGCATGGATCGCCGCACCTTTTTAAGCCGCGTTTCGGCGCTCGGAATCGCCGGGGGGCTCGCCATGGCGACGTCGTTGTTGCCGCGCTATGCCGAGGCGGCGGTCATCAAGTTCACGGACGAGCGCATGAAGGCCACCTACCAAACCTACCCATCGCCGGGCGGTACCTCGGGTGAAATGCGTGGATACCTGGCGGTTCCGACGGGCGAGGGTCCCTTTCCCGCCGTTGTGGTCATTCACGAAAACCGCGGTTTGAATCCGTACATCGAAGATGTGGCACGGCGGCTGGCAGTGGAGGGCTTTTTGGCCTTTGCTCCGGACGGACTCTATCCGGTTGGCGGCTACCCTGGTAACGACGAAGACGGCAAGGCGATGCAAAGCGCCCTGGATAAACAGGCTCTGTTTACGGACCTGCTTAACGGCGCGGACTTCGTCAAATCCCACCCCCTGTCCAACGGCAAGCTGGGAGCGACTGGCTTTTGTTACGGCGGTGGGGTCGTTAATGCCTTTGCGGTGGAAATGGGCGCGCGCCTGAACGCTGGTGTGCCGTATTACGGCAGCCCGGCGAAGTCAGCTGACGTCCCGAACATCAGCGCACCGCTGATGATTCAAAACGCAGAGGACGATCCGCGAATTAACCAAGGCATGCCGGCCTACGCTGAGGCCTTAACGGCTGCGGGTATCGACTTTCAGATGCACACCTATCCGGGGACTCGCCACGGGTTTCATAACACCTCTACACCGCGCTTTAACGAGGAGCAAGCCAACCTGGCCTGGGCTCGAACCCTGGCGTTCTTTAGGCAACACCTAGCCTGACGCTGTGGCAGACCCTAGCGGATTGCTAGGGTCACGCCCCAGGTTTCTGAGGTACGCTATGCGGCCGCAGTGAGCGGCCGTTTTTGATCCTTAGGAATAGCAATGACCCTGACTAAAGAAAAAGCCATGGAGTGGTTTGGCGTGGTGACCGCGATCGTTTATTCGCTGCTGGTCGCGTCCAACACCGGGTTTGAGTTTCTTGGCTTTTGTTTGTTATTGATTTCGTCGATCGCCATTGGCATCTGGGCTTACTGGTGCGCCCACCGGGGCATGCTGCTGTTGCAGTTCTTCTATGCCACGGCGGGAATTATCGGCATGTTGCGTTGGTTTTAGGCCATCGAATGGAAGCCGATGGTGTTGCCGTCCGGATCCTGGGCAATGGCAATAAAGCCGTGTTGGCCAATTGGCATCTTCGGTGCGACCAGGGTGCCGCCATGCTCGGTCACTCGGCCCGCCGGCGCCTGACAGTCGTCGCAGGCGAAGTACACCATCGTTGAGTTGCCCCCAGCCTGAACCTGATCCATTTTGCAGATCGCGCCGCTGGCACCGTATTTCTCCATGTCTGCGGGAAAGGCCAGCATCTTTAGGTTCGCCATGGGGCTCTCGAGCGGGGTTAGCTCTAGCGCCAGTGTGCCCTCGTAAAATGTCCGCGCCTTGTCCAAGTCATCGACGTAAATTTCAAACCACCCGACGGGATTTTCCATGGTCCATCTCCTTGTTTTTTTTCAGCCTAGCAAGGCGTCCACCATGCCGATACGAGCCTGGGTACAGGCGTAGTTGGTTGGCGTTTGGCGCAGTGCTTGGTTAGGCTCGCCCCATGACGATGGATGAAAAATGGATGCGCATGGCGCTGGCGCAGGCGGCGCGTGGCGCGTTGCGCGGTGAGGTGCCCGTGGGTGCCGTGGTGGTGGCGGACAATCGCTTAATCGGCGCGGGGTTTAATTGCCCTATCACCAGCAATGACCCGACCGCGCATGCCGAAGTCGTTGCCCTACGGGACGCAGCGCAGTACTTGGATAACTATCGCTTGGTCGACTGCACCCTGTACGTGACGCTGGAGCCCTGCGGGATGTGTGCCGGTGCTTTGACGCATGCGCGAATCAAACGCGTGGTCTATGCGGCCAGTGAACCCAAGGCGGGGATGGTCGAAAGCCATCCCAACGCGTTGGCGTCGGCCTGGTTAAATCACAGGGTCGAGCATACCGGCGGCGTGCTAGCCGACGCAGCATCGACCCAATTGTCGGCCTTTTTTAAGGCCCGCCGCGCGGCTAAAAAAGCTCAGGGCTGAAGCAAATAAACGTGGTAAGCCTCGGCGTGGTATTGATCGACCGCGGTGCCACAATGAATCGCGTCCTGGGGCAGGGCGTCACCGGAGCGCGTGACTTTCAGTCGACGTTCAATGCGCTCGGCGCCGGGGTCGGTGTTGACCTCGACCCACACCCAAATCTCTTTTGAGCTGGTCATAAAGCTTGAGTAAACGAAACGAAAATCGGAAGTCAGCTCGATGGTGCGGCCGTCGCCGTGCGGGTTGAGGGTATATTTGTGAACGGTTTTCATGGCTAATCTTCCGATGATTCATTAAGGGCCAAGGCTTGGACCTGGCGGTTTCGCGTCAGTAACGCGTTGTAATAGTTGCGGATATTGTCGACGTAGGCAACGGGTTCCCAGCCCCGGGCGTAGCCGTATCGGGTATCTTGGTAGTATTCCTTGTCGGCTTTTAAGGGCAGTGTGTCGCGCACGTCGTCCCAGCGGTTTGGGTTGCCTCCGAGCTTTTCAGTCAGTTTGCGCACATCCGTTAGGTGACCATAGCCGACGTTGTAGGCGGCCAGGGCCATGTAGGTGCGGTCCGGCTCCACCACCGACGCCGGCAGGCGATCCCGAAGTTTTCGCAGATACCCGGCGCCACCCATGATGCTGGAGCGCGCATCCAGACGGTTGCTGACGCCCATTTCTTTGGCTGTGGTCAACGTCAGCATCATGACCCCACGCACGCCCGTCGGCGACTTGGCGCGCCGGCGCCAGTGCGACTCTTGATAGGCCACCGCCGACAGCAGCATCGGATCCTGGTTGGTGGCCTCACCCGCTTC
This sequence comes from uncultured Gammaproteobacteria bacterium, assembly GCA_937139465.1. GTDB lineage: Bacteria > Pseudomonadota > Gammaproteobacteria > Pseudomonadales > Litorivicinaceae > Litorivicinus. The sequence goes on along the minus strand of CAKZQE010000196.1, from coordinate 1,376 downwards.
GACGAAATACGGCCAGTACAGCGTTAAGCGGTCATCAATGTGACGGTCAAAGGTTAGGGCGTCGACGGGTTTCAGTGGTTCACCGGGCAGGTGTTTTTCCATCAACTCGGCCAGGGCGCCACTATTTTTCAACCGGGTCAGCAGCTGGTTGGCTTGGAACAGCAGGTCTCGATCCCCCTGCCGGCCAATGGCCCAGCCCATGGCGACGTCCCCACCGATGCTGGCGGTGGCTTTCAGCGCCGGATAGGCCGTCCGCACCAACTCAAACTTACTGGCCTGTGTTAGCACCATGGGCACGGTGCCGGCATCGACTTTGCGCATCAGCTGAAAGGCGTCAAATTCAGGGTAGGGTCGAATACGGTTAATAAACTCAGGGTGTTCGCGGGCAAAGGCATAGGCGCTCTCGTTGGCCGCGAGGGCGACGCCGGCGAGGGGCAGGTCATCAATGTCTGGTGCGTCGCCGCGGTAAACAATGACGTAGCGCGAATCAATCAGGGGCTCGCTGAACGTCAGCCGGTCCGCCCACAGCGACAGGTCGGGCAAGGAGGCGACGGCAATATCCGCTTGACCGGCGGTCAGGGTGTCGACAATTAAACGGTCTTCGCTGATCGACAGGGTTTCCAGGGGACGTTTTAGGCGAGCGGCAAAAAGCTCGGCCAATTCCAGCTCCAGTCCCGCCATGCCCCAGGGTTTGCCCCAAAACGTGGGTGGCGCCGTGCGTATGATGACCCGCAACGGTTTCGGCCCGACGGCAGTCGGCGTGCTGTCGCGCGTTGCCGGCGGTGCTGGATCACAGCCTGCCAGCCCGAGCAGCAACGGCACCCACAAAAATCGCAATAAATCGGTCATTGGCCCAGTTTAGCGCGCCGCGCGGCGGTTAGCTTTGCTATTATTCGCGCTCGAAATTTTTGGAGTCGCCCGATGCGCGTGATTTTTGGCCAGGAAGCCTTTCAGACCTTCGAGATTCAACGTCGCCTGGGCGACTTGGAGGCCCACCGTAGCGCGCAAATCACCGCGCAGTGGCTGTTTCTGGTCGCCGGGACCGACTCCGAAGACGGGGATAAAGTTGCCCGCTTGCTGGACGCGGCGGACGCCCAAGGGGGCGAGCATCAACTTATCGTTGCGCCACGCGTTGGCACTAAGTCACCCTGGTCGAGCAAGGCCACGGACATTTTTCAGCGGGTCGGCCTTACCGGTGCCCGTGTCGAACGTGCCGTGATCTTCCGCGCACCCTTTGATCTGGCCGAATTTGGTCCTGTGCTGCACGATCGCATGACTGAATCATTAGTGAATGAATTATCCGATCTGGATGGGTGGTTTGATGAGCATTCCCCCGCGCCGCTGGGCCGCGTCGAACTCGGTGCGGACGCGCAACA
>CAKZQE010000195.1 GCA_937139465.1 uncultured Gammaproteobacteria bacterium | reverse complement strand
ATTAACCGCGCATTAGCCAGTGATCTGGCGAGTGCGTCGGCGCCTGTGGTGAGTTTTGCCGACAGTGCCCTAGTGGCAGGTGAGAGTACGACGGTCTCCATGACCTTTACGACCCGTGTGGGTCAGATACCCGACGATGTCATGGCCTTGGTGGGCGGTGAGCTATCGAGTGCAGGCGAGGCGGGCGATCCGATTTGGAGCACGACCGACGGCTTGACGTGGACGGCGACGTTCACGGCTAGCAGCGATATGCCCAATACCGCGCTTAGGTATGCCGAGCGTGTTGATGAAGACGGTGTGGTGGTTGTTGATGCCAATGGCAATGCGGTCGGCGGCAGCCTATACGATCTGATTCTGAACCGGGTGCGGCTATCCTCGCAGCCCTTCAATCCCGACCAGACGCTGCACCTGGTGCATTTCGATGGTACGACCTGGACTGACCGGGGCCCGTCGGTGCTGGTGGGTAACGGGGCGCTGGATGTGGATCTTGGACCCTTGGGCTGGGAAGTCATCTTGAGCTCGCAGGACACGGTCAATGGTGTCAGCGCCAACCTGGACGCACTGGAAGCGACCGTGGGCGTGGACGGCTGGCAACGGTCGTTGACCGATCGGACGGGGTACTACCTGACCTCGACACCGGTGGGCGGCAGCGTCACCGGATTGGATTCGGGTCGAATCATGGGCTGGGATCGCGCTAGCGGCACGGTGATCATGGAAGTGATCGACGCCGATCGGGTGGAAGCCACATTGGAGCCGGGCACGGAGCTGTTCCTGCGCGAGGCCCCGGTGTCACCCCTTCCAGATATTCGCATTGGTGGCGACGGTAGCCGCAATGGCACCACCATCACCGTGGATCTGGCGGCGACCGGACTCAGCTACAGCCGCGACATCGTCGACTTGACGCACCTGATGATCATGGACGGTGACGATGTTCGCTTGTCCGCGACCCTTGATCACGCAGCGACGGAAGCGGCCTTTGGCACGAACTCACCGAAAGTCATCGCTCGGATAAACGAGGGTGACACCGGGGTGAGCCTACCCACAGGGACAGTGTCGGCCAACACCGGCAATGTGAAGTTACTGTTAAGCGAGGGCTTCGAAGTCCGCGTTAAGGTAGAAAAAGTCACCGGCGGTCCGTCCGGCACGGCCGTGGTGACCCTGACCACAGAAAGCAGCCAGCAGTTCATTGAGCACGACAGCTCGGGGCAGTTGAAATTTGCCCAGGTCATCGGCGGTATTGATGACACTGTGGCGCGCGGGCGCATCCAGTCGATTGAGCTGGTAGACGGCCGGTACGAAATAACCGTGGTTCGGGGTGTCGCGCAGGGCATAGGGGATGATGAGAGCAGGAGTGGCTTTGGCTTTTACCAAGCCTACGTGGGTAAGGTGGTGCGCCTGGCGACAGCGGATCGTATTCCGGTCTACGTGATGCCGGCGGCGGCTAGCAACCCAGTGACGGTTGACTACGCCCTGAAAGTGAAGCTGTCGGACCTGGACTGGACGGCGACGGATTACAGTCAGGTGCTGACCATGGCACCGGGGCACGGACTCGCGGTCAACGACACCCTAGCGCTGCAGGCCGATGAGTCAATGTATGCCGAGCTCAATGGCAGCATCGTGGCCACCGTTACAGCGGTCAACGGCAACCAGGTCACGGTGGACATTCGCCGCGGACATGATGTGTTCGAAGGCGTCGACAGTGTCGAGATCATCCGCCAAGGGGACCAGGTCGGTCAGCAAAGCTGGGACCTGAGTGGCGCGGTGCAGGTCGACGATGGATCGATCTACAACGTCCAGGTCGAGAGTGGTAACAACGCTGACATCTGGAAAGTGACCCTGGCCTACACGCCCACGGCCGTGGAAAGCGCGATCTTCGCCAGTGAAGCCGACGGGCTCGATGCGGCGGAGACCTTGACCAAGGAAACCTTCATCCTGCCGTACCGGCCGCTGGTGAATGACCGTCTGAACTTCCGAGAGTTCGTCAAGGGTGTCGATGGGGCTGCCTTTAACCGTTCGGCGGATCAGGCGACCGTGGTCGACGTCCAAGAAGTGCTGGACGCAAATGGCGATCTGATTGGCTACGACACCTTTGTTGAAGTCCGCTACTCGGACTTGATGGACCCCGAGTTAATCGCTGGTCTGAATCTGCAAAAAGTGACGGGCGGTGGCGATAGTCTGGCCTTTGACACAGGTCACACGGGGGTTGAGATCAACGCGGCCGCCGAGACCACGACCACGGACAATAAGATCAGTGCTGCCGAGTTCAGCACGCGCCGGGCCGAGGGCCTTGAGCGCATGACGCCGCGGCCGTTCTACGCCGACCAGCCCTTTACCGTCACGCTCGGCACCGGCGAAGTCGTGGTCGGTAAAGTCTCTGACTGGAACCCGGAAACAACGGAAATCACTTTGGCCAATGTCCGCTACCAAAGCGGTGGAACTTCGGACTACAGCCTACAGGCGGGCGACCTGTTGAAAAATGCGGGCAGCCTGGTTAGTGAGATCGACGTGTCTGGGGCCGTGTTTGTGGGTGACTATGTTCGCGTTGCGGTGGACATGACCAACAGCGACGCCCCCAAAATCGGTAGCATGTTGCGCACAAATAGCGGTACCGAATTGGGCCGTATCGTTAGCTTTGACAGCGCGTCTGGCACCATAGAGTTGGTGGTCAACCTGGCGTCGTTGACGGCAAATACCTTGGGTACTGGCCTCGCGGTTAAATGGACGCCGGCCAGCGGCACGACGGAGCAATCC
>CAKZQE010000194.1 GCA_937139465.1 uncultured Gammaproteobacteria bacterium | reverse complement strand
CGGCGCGAGCAGGGCAAACAGCAGCACGCGCCACTGGTCGCGCGGGAAGGGGCGTAGAGTGTCTGCGGCGGTCAGGCCCATGTCCAACAAGAAAAGCGCCAAAACGCCCGAAAACGCAGACACAAACAGATCGGTCACGGCCGCGCCTTGGACCGGCCCATACAGCCAGCCGATCAACACACCACCGGTGAGCAGCACCACGCCGCGGTTAGTCAGGGTTTCGTGCCATAGCCCAGCGTGGTGGTCGGCGCGGCCTTTGCCACTGAGCTTTCGATGCAAGGCGAGCGCAACAATAATCGCTGGCAGCTCCATCATGACCAGGTACAGCGTGACCTGTGCGCCAAACTCAAGGCCAAGGTGCTCAACGTAGGCGAGGGCGACGGCAAATGTGCCTGCGCTGACCGAGCCGTAGTGGGCCGCCACGCTGGCACTGTCGGCCAGGCTCAAGCGAAGGAAGCGATTCAACAGCGGCACCAGCACCAGCGGAATAAGTCCGCCGAGCGCGGCGACTGCGACCAGCTCTAACAGCAACCCGCTTTCGGTGTTGCCATACAGCGCCATGCCACCTTTCAGGCCGATGGTTAGCATCAACAGAAGGCTAAGCGTGTCGTAAGCGGCTTTCGGGACTTTAAGGTCGGACTTCAGCAGGCCCGCAAACAATCCCAGTATGAAAAAAGTAACAACAATGTCAGGCATGCAAATCCTTGAAGTGCTCGATGGCGCTACCTTCAAGGATTGCGATCAGAAATTCAACGGAATAATACGACGGACGAGCGAGCGTGACGCAGCGTTTCGTTGGTTGTGCTGCCGACCAAAAACTCGCGGATGCGGGAGTGCCCAAAGGCGCCCATGGCCAACAAGGTATCTGGCGATTGAGACAGTTCATGCAGCACGACCAGCGGCTCCCCAACTACCAGCTGCGTGGCCACCGTGTGGCCGGCATCCTCGAGCTGGCGCTGGGCATAGGCCAGTTGTTGACGGTGTTCGTCCGAGTCATTGCCGGCCATGACCAGGGTCGCGTCCATGTTCGTCAGTAGCGGTGATTGGCACAGTCGCTCGATCATGTTTTTGGCCGTGCTGCTAGCGTCGTAGGCGATGACACAGCGTTTGGGCGCCACGAATTCGCTGGGGGTGACCCAGACCGGGTGCTTTGCGGTGCGAACAATGGTTTCAAGCTGCGAGCCCACGGTTTCCGCTGCGCTCTGGTGGGTCTGGCCTTGACGGCCAATGACAACGACGCGGGTCTCGTCACTCAGATCATGTAAGGCCTCAGCCAAGCTGCCGTGGCGCTGAAGCTGACGGATGTCGTTAACGCCATCGGCCAGCAGTTGGTCATCCGCGGCGCCCAGCATGATCTTGCCTTCCTCGGCAGCCAGCTTGAGGCGCTGATGGTCGAGGTCGGCCAATTCCTGTAAGAGTTGCTCGCGAGCCCCAAGCCCAATGGCGCCGGTTAAGTCCGCAAGGGCCGGCGTCTCTGCCCGGTCCAGTACGTGCAGGGCCAGTACTGGCGCGTCCAAGGTATTGGCGCACCAGGCGCTAGCGTGACAAACCGCCGTGGCGGATTTCGATCCGTCGATACACGCGATGACTTGCGTCATGCTGCCTCCTTAATGGCCGGCTAACACGTCATCCACTGCGTCGGGTTTGTCGTGCACACCGAAGCGGTCGACGATCGTGGCGCTGGCTTCGTTGAGTCCCAGTACCTCGACTGTCGCCCCTTCGCGACGGAACTTCAAGACCACCTTGTCCAAAGAGGCGACCGAGGAAATGTCCCAAAAGTGCGCCTGGGTCAGATCAATCACCACGTGTTCGACCACTGACTTGAAATCGAAGTAAGCCGCGAACTTGTCCGCTGACGCAAAAAATACCTGCCCAGTAACGGTGTAGCGCACGCCACCCTCGTGGACGTCTTTTTTCACGCCCATAAAGTGGGCGACCTTGTTGGCAAAGAACAAAGCGGCCAGCAACACGCCGACGAATACACCAATCGCTAAGTTATGCGTGGCGACAACCACGCCAACGGTGGTGACCATGACGATATTGCTCGAGACCGGGTGCTTTTTCAGGTTCAGCAACGAGTCCCAGCTAAAGGTACCAATCGAGACCATGATCATGACCGCGACCAGCGCGGCCATAGGAATCTGGCGGATCAAATCGTCTAAGAACACCACCAAAATGATCAGGCCAACGCCGGCGACGAGCGTCGACAGGCGCCCGCGGCCACCGGATTTCACGTTGATCACGGACTGCCCAATCATGGCACAACCAGCCATGCCACCGAGCAGGCCTGATGCGATGTTGGCCACGCCCTGGCCCTTGCACTCGCGGTTCTTGTCACTTTCCGTGTCGGTCAGGTCGTCAACGATTTGCGCGGTCATCATGGATTCCAGCAGGCCCACGGCAGCCAGCGCGATGGCGTAGGGCAGTACGATCCACAGTGTTTCGAGGTTCCACGGCACATCCGGGAACAGGAAAATCGGAAGCGTATCGGGTAAGTCGCCCATGTCGCCGACAGTGCGGATGCCAAGGCCCGTTGTCATCGCAAAGGCCGTGCAGATGATGATGCACACCAGAGGTGAGGGCAGGATCTTGCCGATCACTGGGACGTAGGGGAATAAATAGATAATGCCCAGGCCGACGGCTGTCATGGCGTAGACATGCCAGGTGACGTCAGTTAGTTCGGGCAGCTGGGCCATGAAAATTAGGATGGCCAGGGCATTTACAAAGCCGGTAATGACCGAGCGCGACACAAACCGCATCAGGCTACCCAGGCGCAGGTAGCCTGCGATGATCTGAATAAAGCCCGTCAGTAATGTCGCGGCGAGCAGGTATTCAAGTCCGTGCTCTTTGACCAGGGTCACCATCACCAGCGCCATGGCACCGGTCGCAGCCGAGATCATGCCAGGCCGGCCGCCGACAAATGCAATGACGGTCGCAATGCAGAACGATGCATACAAGCCAACTTTGGGGTCGACGCCGGCGATGATCGAAAACGCGATGGCTTCGGGGATCAAAGCAAGCGCGACCACCAGGCCGGACAGCGAGTCACCGCGAATATTGGAGAGCCAGTCCTGGCGAAAGCGATCAGTCATCTATTTTCCTACGAAAAAAACGACGCGGCCCCGCGGAAACTGCAGCCAGCGAGGTGGGGCGTCGTGTGTGTGATTTTGCTGGTCGCGGAGTATAGGCGTTTACCCGATGGGGTGTCGAACTGGGTTTGCGGGGGACGGCGTCGGCGCCTGGTGTGCGCAAGATCACAGGCGTTTTTAGATAATGGTCACCCTATTCCGTTACGTTGTGTAACCGACCCTGTAAGAACCGAGGGGAAGGACCAATCATGAGTCATCTCGAGGCATAAAGGATGGGTGATGCGAGCTACCACGCAACAACTTGAAGCATTTACGGCCATTGTTGAACGCCAAGGTATCACTGCCGCCGCCGATCAACTGGGATGGTCAAAAAGCAAGGTCAGCAAGGTCATCTCCGAGCTGGAAGCTCAGATTGGCGTCACGCTGTTTTACCGGAGTACCCGGGGCCTCAGGGTAACGAGCGAGGGCTTGAGCTTTTACCAAGATGTCGTTGAGTACCTGTCTGCGATGGACGCGAGCATTGACCGGCTCACCGAGTCAGCACCCAATGCCAGTGGGCACATCAAGGTAGCCGCGCCGTTGGTGTTTCAGCAGCATGTGCTGACGCCGGCCCTAAAAGCCCTGTCGGCGGAGAATATTCGTTTGGACGTCAGTTTGAGCGACGAACGCCCCGACTTGAATCGACGCGATCATGATTTGTACATCCACATTGGCCACCTGCAAGACGGTGACTATTACGCCCAGCGAATTTGCCAAACCGAATTGATGTATGTGGCCAGTCCTGCCTTTTTAGCGAGGCACCCAGCCGGCATTTCGCCGCGGGATTTGCGGCACGTTGACGTATTGCGGTACTCCCATCATGGCGTGATGGTCCCCTGGCACTTGGACGGCGAACCCATCGCGGTCAACCCAGAGGCGAAGCTTGTCAGCAATACGGGCGAGTATTTGGCAGAGGCCGCGATTGATGGATTGGGGGTGACGCAGTTGACCGATTTTATGGCGCGGCCATTCATCGACTCGGGACGCTTGGTTCAGATGTTTCCGGACCACCGCCCCTATTGGATGCCGGTTTACTTGCTGTACTTTGAACGCACGAAACAAAGTCGTGCACTTAAGCGATCGCTCGCAATCGTTGGCCAGTATCTAAAAGACTTTTGCGAGGCTGCGGCGAGGGTTGAGGCGCCGCAAAGGCGGGAGAAATCGACTCCCGCCCTTGGGTAGTTACCGGCTTACTGCGCGTCGCGTGCAGCGATTTGCTCCGGTGTTAGCTCCAGTGTCAACGCAGCTCCGTTGAAACCACCGTAGATGGCGTCACCGTCGCTCTCAAAACCGACGATTTTGCGGGTTTTAACCACGTCGTTGTACTCGCCGTAGATGGCGTCGCCATTGGGCTCGATTCCAATGACTTCACGGGTCAGGACAGCGCCCGCTACTTTGAACCCACCAGCTTCTGCGGGTGCCGCTGCGAGGTACTCGCTAACGGTCGGATCCAGTTTCATTGTCTTCACGACGGCCCATTGATCTTCGGCAACAGCGACGGTGGATGTGAGTGCTGTGGCAGCGGCAATCAGGCCTGCAATAGTTGATCGTTTCATGGTGTTCTCCTTGTGTTAACCATGAGTAGATGATCGGGTGCGGCTGGCTAATCGGAAACATAGAAACTGGAAACGATCGTTTCCAAAACGGTACCTATGTATGGCGGCGGATCGGACCCATGCCCCAAGCTGGTGCGGGGGATCGATGCTGGGTGATCAGGTAAAGGCTGGCTGCGCGGTGCAGCCTGCGACATTTTGGCGTTGCCTGCGCTGCGCCGAATGAACAGGTTGTTCGCTCGAAAAAAATCCCCCGCGCTGGGCGGGGGCAAATGAATCAGAAACGATAGTTAAGCGATAAACCAAGGCTGGTCAGCTCGGTGTCTAAACCTTCTCCGTTGATTTCTCCAAAGTGGCGCCACTTCACTTCCGCGAACACCTTGTCAGTCAATTCATAGCCCGCACCCGCTTCCCAGCTTACCTCGTTTGCCGTTTTGACCGGGTCGATGGCCGCGGACAGGGGCGTCGTGCCGATCGATGAGTAGCCGATACCAACAAAGGCGTAAGCTTGGTCGCGCTTGACCTGCTTGTTCAGCATCAGCGTGGTGATTTTCAGCTTGTTCTTTAGCGGATCGCTTAGATTTTGTACGTCAAAGCTCCAGGTCGGGCGAAAATGCGACAGACTAACCACGAGGCTGTCGTTTATGTGATAGCGCCCAGAGATACCGTAGGTGTCATCGGTTTTTTGCCCGGACAGTGGCACGCTGGTTTTGGTATTTAAGTCGATCGCTTCAAACCCAATGGCCCAGCGACTGGCCTTTGACGGATCGTTTAGCTCGTCGGCAAAGGCCGGGGCGGCGGTGAGTATGGCCAAGAGTAAATATTTCACGGTGTTCTCCTAAGTCTGTTGGCTGGACTTTATCGGAGACGTTTTGGCCAACCCTTCGTTTGCCTTCATGGCGGGTTGATCCCGTCGGGGGTTCGTCGCTTATATGCGTCCCCAAGCCGCCGGTTAGTAACGCACCGAGGGCTTAGGTTTGGGCGCTGGTGTTAAGTGGTAGGGAGTGGTGGGGTTTGTTGAGCCACTACAAACAGGAATAGCCTCTGCCACGGCAGGGGCTTAACTGCCCGAACTTTTGGGGCACAGCGGCCTATGGCCATAAACGCTCATGCTTCGCGTATCTTGTCTCCTGATCTCGCCAAGGCTGAGCCCCAAAAGTGCCATTGCCCCCTCTGGTTTCAATGGCGACATATGAGGCGGCAAAGCCGCTCCTAGTTTAAAATATCGTCTTTTTAGGTACTTAAAGTACCCAAATAAAGAAAAATATAAACCGCTTGATTGATCTGGTTTAAAAAGTGAGTTAGATTGGTACTATGAGTACCGAAAACGAGTCAAAATTAAACCATTTGCTCAGCACTCAGCCTTTGGGCGTCGTGCTTTCTTCGGCATGGCTTGCTGATCAGGGTTACAGCCTTGATTTGCAGAAACGCTATAAGCGTAGCCAGTGGTTTGATTCTATCGGTACAGGAGCCCTGATACGCCATAGCGATCAGGTGGACTATCTGGGTGGCATCTATGCCTTACAAAGCCAGTTAGGTCTATCTGTGCATCCAGCGGCTAAAACCGCGCTATCCATGCAAGGCAAAGCGCATTATTTGGAGCTGTCTACCAAGGCAGTACAGCTCTTTGGTGGCAAGGATGACAGTTTGCCGCTCTGGTTTAAAAAGCGGGATTGGGGTGTCAGTGTCGATTGTAAACTGACATCGTTTTTACCGCCGGAACTTGGCTTGGTAGAAATAGAGCATAAGGGCTTTAAGGTAAAAGTATCCAGCCCTGCACGAGCGGTGATGGAATGCCTTTATCTAGCTCCTAAGTCTCAGCCGCTTTTGGAAGTGTTTGAGTTGATGGAAGGGCTAAACAATCTACGGCCAGCCAGTGTTCAAAAATTGCTGGAAGGCTGTACTTCCGTGAAGGTAAAGCGCCTGTTTTTGTACTTGGCGGATAAAGCAGGCCATGAATGGCTTAGCTATATAAGCCTCGATAAGGTTGATTTGGGCTCAGGTAAACGCGCCACCAGGTCGCGCAAACGCTGCTGCGCCAGCTCCAGGGCATTGTCCTGGGCCGGATCGGCATTGACCACCAGGCGTATAGTGCCGGCGAGGTTATCAAAGACCAGTACTTCCTCGGATACCATCAACAGAATATCCGGCGTGCCCAACGTGTCC
>CAKZQE010000193.1 GCA_937139465.1 uncultured Gammaproteobacteria bacterium | reverse complement strand
CAGCGTCGTTCATTATCGTCATGGTCAGCGTCGCCATGAAGTCCAGGCAGCGCGCCCTCCGCCACCAGATTCTCGTCAACCAATCGCGCGAGCGCTTCCTAAACGAAATGAACCATGAAATCCGCGCCCCCATCGCCCGTTTAATCGGCTTGGCCGAGCGCGTCGAGCACCCCGAAATCCAGCAACAGCTAATCACCCAAAGCCGCGGTTTGCTCGGCCTAGTGGATCACGCGCTCAGCGCTGAAGGCCCGCGGGTCGGGGAGCTGCGCGACGCGACCCAGAGCTCAGTCAATTGGGGCCAATGGATGCGCGGTATTGGCGAACACCTCGACGGCCTTAAGCAGACCCTGTGCCCGCAGCACCATAACCGCATTGAATTTAGCCACCGTGGCGCCAGCCCGCCTTACCTGATGCTGGACCAATTTCGCTGCCAACAGGTGCTCGACAACCTGGTTGGCAATGCGTTGCTGTACAACCAGCACAGTGTGGTGAGCGTAGAGATCGACACGACACGACTGCCGGAGTCCCAGCGGTACCAGGTTTGCATTCGCGTCAGCGACAACGGCGTTGGCATCCCCGAGGATGAGTTAGAGCTTGCCACGACGCCCTTGTTTCGAGGCCGCCAAGCACTAGCCGAGCAACCCAACGGCAGCGGCATGGGTTTGGCAATCGTCAAACAAATTGTCCATGAGATGGGCGGCCAGTTTGAGCTATCAAGCCAAGCGCAGCTGGGCACGCAGGCCTCGGTGACGCTGACGTTGGCCGAGGGCGACGCGCCGGATGCTGATACGTCGATGCGCCTGGCGCGTCACGAAATGGCTACCCTGTCCGAGCTGATCGCCCAGGGCGCCATGAACGACATCCTCGAATACGCGGACCAGCTGGAAGTGGCGCACCCGGACATGGCCCTGCGCATTCGCGAGGCGGCGGACAACATGGACATTGCGGCGCTGGTGAGGCTGACCCAGGCCTAGTCGTTGTCGCTCAGACCCGCGCCGGCACCGCTTAAGCGGCTTTGCTCGGTCGCCGGCGCATAGGTTCGCTCGCCAAAGGCCAGCAGCGCCTCAAAGGTGGGCCGATCAATCGTCACCCGTGATGTCTGTGCAGCCGGCAGTGGCTGTGGCGCAACCACGCGCACCTGGACCCGCTCGGCCGTGGCCCAGTCCCCCGCCGCCGCCCGCCCAACCCCGTCTGTCGTCGCCGTCGCTTTCTCGGTAACCAGCGCTAAGGTCAGGGCACGGGCACTGGCCGCCCGGCCCAAAAACCCGATCAACAGCCGCGGCGAGTCGACCTGTTCCATATACAGCGGCTCATCGCTGAGCTGATCAGCCACATCACACAGACTGAGCCCGGCCATCAAAGGGCTCAGATGCCCAGAGGCAGCCAACCAGGGTGATAGCAAATTGCCGGGGCTGACGGCCGCGGTGCTGACCTGATCATTGTTGTGCAACAACTGGGTTAAATCGGTCAGCGCGTCAGGCTGGTGGCCCACCAACCAGCGCATCGTTCTCCCCACTTCGGCACTGGCACCCCAATTCAAGCCCGAGCCCCGACAGGCCTTTTTGACCAAGGCCTCGACTTCGTTCAGCGACAAATTCATGCGCGCTGGTACATCCAGTCGTCCGGGCACTGCGCGATGCCGTCCAAATACGGCGCGTGGCGGAACATACAAATGCGCACCCAGCGATCCGAGCGCGGATCAAAACGCGCGGCCCCAAAGAACGACAACTTGCAGCGCAACATGTCGATGGGCATCAGCGCGCTGCCCAGGGTGTTGTCATGAATCTCGCCGAAGGGTGCATGGCGTAACCACTGCAAACGCTGAATGGCCATGCGATGCTCGGGGTGGCGCAACAGGAACTCGGCCACACTCACGTCCGGCGCACTAACGAGCGCTTGGTGGGCCTGCGCCATATCACGACCGGGCCCGAGGGGCTGCTCGTATTCATCCAGCGGCTCGTCGCGGCGCTCGGCAAGACGTGGTTCAAGCTTTTCGGCAGAAACGTACCAAAGGCGCGCCTGAGCCTCGTGGCTGTCCCAGTCAATAGCCAGCGCCCAGCTGTAGTGGGTCTCGATTTCCTGCGCCAGATCCCGCACCCGCTCGCTGCCCTTCACCGGCGGTAAACCGGCCTCGTCGGCGGCCATGGTCGCCGCCAAGGCATCGACCTCGGGGTAAGGTTCCAACACCAGCGAATTGATCAGCTCTTGGGCTTCCATGTCCAGATGGTCCGCGGCCCAACCCACCAGCGTCGCCCAGGGGTTCGCCCCGGCGGGCTGTGCCATACGCTCGATCAGCATTGAAAGGTCGGACCTAAGGCGCGGCAAACGCGCCTGCATGACTGGGTGATCGCTGTGCCAACTGGCCACGTCCGCAGCCACCCGCCTGACCAGGTCCGCGACCTGTTGCCACTCATCGGCACGCGCCTGTGGCTTTGCGCAGACCTGGGCCAACGCAGTTTCCTTAGCCAGGATCCAGTTGTTTAAGAGCAGCGGATGGTTTAGTAAAAATGGCGCCATGCCGAGGCCCGTCGAATTGCCGATGCCCAATCGCTGGGCCAACTCGGGCGCCATGGGGACGGCCTTATCGCCCCCTTCACAGCGAGCCATGTGCTCGACCCAGTCCAGCGCAAACTGACGAATTAACAACACGGTCAACATTTCGCACTGAAATGGCGCTTCAAATTCCGGCCGCGACGCGATGTGCTCACGATCCGCGGCCCCGAACTTGCCTGAACCATAGACCGCTGTGGTGCGCATCAGATAGCCAACTGCATCAATTTCGTGTTGGTCGGGCTGCTGCCCGGCTGACAGGCGTTTCAACACATGCGTCCAAAGACGCACCGAACGATTGGCCCGGGACAACGACAACTCCGTGGGTCCCACTCGGCCGGCTTCCTGAAGCGGTACGTTGGCCGCCAATCGCTGGATATCATCCGCATTGGGCACGCCGTCAAACAGCGTAAAGGTGGCGTCCCAGGCGGTTGCAATAACCCGGTCAGAGCGTTGCTCATCGGGCAGGTCGCGACCAAAAGCGACCAGCGAGTAGCTTCGCTGCGGGCCAACCGCGGTGTAGACCGCTACGCCCTCACCGCGATTGTCCATGTCGAATTGGGGCCGCTCGAACCGCCAGCATTCCTGTTGCAACCGGCGCAGCAAAATGCGCATAAAGGACAAGCGCGATGCGTGCATCGACCCTAGACGTGCCAAACGCATGACCTTCCCGGGCGCCCGAAGCCGTCCGCTATCCGCTACTGCCGTTTGCATACTCACCCTCGCTAGCCCTGAGCTGGGCCAAAACTCGTCGTAAAAAATCGATGCCAGTTGACGCCCATAATGGCCGCCGTCTCGTCGGCATTAAAGCCCACCTGACGCAGACCTGATTCGACATTACCAAAGTCTCGATTGTCCTCAAACCACGACGGCATCGGTGGGAATCCCGGCGCACTTTTGGAGCCTTCACCGTAGTCGATTTTCTTGGTCCAGCGTCCGACGCGCATCCATTCGACCACGCTGTCGGGCTGGTCTTGGCACAAGTCCGACCCCAGCCCGATATGTGCTACGCCCATCAGGTCAGCGGTATCGGCGACCATCCGACAGAAACTTTCCAGCGTGCAGTCGCCCTTGCCTTTTAGGTGGTGCGGATACATCGAAAAGCCCAGCATGCCGCCCGACTCGCCCAAGGCTTTCAGAACCCGGTCGCTTTTGTTGCGCAGCGCCGGCTCCCAAAACGCCGGGTTGGCGTGGGTGATCGCAATCTTTATTTCGCTGGCTGGGGTGCTATCCCTGCCGTCGCTACCCGTTGCGCAATATCCTGATGTCGCGCCGCCGCAGGTCACCATCTCAACCCGTTTTGCCGGAGCCTCGCCCGAGGACCTCTATCAACAGGTGACACGACCCATCGAAGAAGAGCTGAACGGCATTCCAAACCTGCTCTACTTTGAATCTACCTCAGAGGCGACGGGCGCGGTGACG
>CAKZQE010000192.1 GCA_937139465.1 uncultured Gammaproteobacteria bacterium | reverse complement strand
CGTGCGTTGGCGTCGGAAATCGCCGCGCTGCGCGCCGTGCCGTCGCTGGATCGCACCGGGCTGTACCTGAAGTTGGCCGCCGCCGCCGAGCAGGTCGACGCCCTGCGCATGTCGCCCACTGAAATTGCCAGCGCCCCGGCCCCTGAGTCCGCCGATGCCATCGATGGCGCGCTGAAAACCTTGGCCAGTTTTGTCACCGTCCGTCGCCGCGACAACCCGGTCGAGCCGATGCTCGCCCCGACTGAGGCGGCCTACGTGCGCCAAAACCTGCGGCTAATGATGGAGCAAAGCCAGCTGGCGCTGCTGGACGGCGATTCGGCCACCTGGCAGGCCAGCCTCGGTCGCGCCCAGGACTGGGTCGGCCGCTATTTCCTGGCCAGCGATACCCAAACCACGGCGATGCTGGAAACCTTGGCGCCGCTGGGGGATTTGAATATCGCCCCGGAATTGCCGCGCATCGGTGAGTCCCTCAATGCTCTGCGTGCCGTGCAAAAAGCACGCGTCGACGCCCTGGTTGGAGGTCAGTAATGCGCGCCTTTATCAAGGTCACCCTGTTTCTGGTCCTGCTGGCGGTGTGCTTACTCGGCGGCACTTGGATCGGTCAGCTTATCCAGAAAGACCCGGGCTACGTGCTGATTTCCTACGACACCCTGAGCGTTGAAATGAGCCTGTGGGTTGGCGCTGCGCTGCTGGTGGTCGCTGGCATCCTCGGGTACCTGTCCCTGCGGCTGCTGGGCCGTGTGTTGGACAGCCCGGTTGGGCTGGGTCGTGTGTGGGGTCGTTTGCGCGGCCGCAGCGCCCGTGGCGCCACCCAGAAGGGCTTTATGGAGCTGCGGATGGGCCGCTACGAGGCGGCCTTGAAGCACCTGACGGTGGCGGCGCCGCGGAGCGAATTGGCCTTTATCAATTACCTATCCGCTGCCGAAGCCGCCAATGCACTGGGCCGTGGCGATCAGCGCGACGCGCTGCTGGTCAAGGCCCTGGACGCCGTGCCCGGAAGCGAGCTGGCGGTGGGTCTGGCCGAAGCGCGCATGCAATTTGATAACGGTGACGTGGAGGCCTGCGCACACACGCTGGCCGCGCTACGCCGCCACAAGCCCAAAGACCCGGAGCTCGTTACCCTGTCCTGCCAGGTCTCCCAGCGCCTTGGCCGCACCGATGATTTGATTCAGCTGCTGCCGCTGGCGCGCAAGCTTAACGTCTTGCCCGAGGCGGACATTGAAGCGCTGGAAATCGACGCCTACGCCGCGTCCATGGCTCAGGCCGCTGAGGACGCCGAACCCGTGGACAAGCCCACGGATGTGCCCCTGGCGCTGAAAGTCACCTGGGACACCGTGCCGAAACGACTGCGCGTGTCTCGCCCGCTGGTGGATGCTTACGTCAATGGGCTGGTCAGCGCTGGCGCCACCGATGCCGCCCTGACCCAAGCGCAGAACTCGCCTGAAGCACTGAGCGAAGTTCTGGCCCAGATCCGCGGTGCGCTGAACTTCTAATTCGCATCTTATGCACAACATCAAAGGCGGCCTCTCATCGGGGTCGCCTTTTTCTATTTTACGGGTGCCGCAAACAGCTTAGCCCTGCCGCAAGGTCGCAACGAGCTGTGCCATGATCGAAACGGCAATCTCGGCCGGACCAGAGGCTCCAATCTCCAAGCCAACAGGCGCATCAATGCGCGCGATATCTTCCGCTGCGACACCTGCAGCCGTCAGACGCTCCACACGCTTGGCATGGGTCCGCTTCGACCCCAAGGCTCCGATGTAGAAGGCCGGACTATCAAAGGCTCTCATCAATGCCGGATCATCCAGTTTTGGATCATGGGCCAACACGACGAGCGCAGTCCGCGCATGGAGGCCAACTTGGCCCAGCCCCTCGTCAGGCCACTCGTTGATGATCCGCGCGTCGGGAAAACGGGACGCACTCGCAAAGCTCTCGCGCGGGTCCAC
>CAKZQE010000191.1 GCA_937139465.1 uncultured Gammaproteobacteria bacterium | reverse complement strand
CAAGGCTACGCCCCTCAACCGGAACCCACGAAGGATGGCATCGTCCCGATCGTGTTCCAGAGCGCGGAGCCCGTGGAGATGACCCGCGAGGAGAAGATGAAGGCGTACGCGCGGAACCAGGACAAGGGCATCAAAAGGTTCGCCCCGGCGGACCCGAGCAAAGGGGCGGCGGCGACTGGCGAGCTCCAGGCGACGACCGCCGCGGCCTCCCGCAACCGTCCGTCGTCCAACGCCACGCCGTCGAACCCGATTTGGCCAATCACCGGATCGGCCCGGGCGCTTAAAAAGCGACCGTCGGTGTCGGTTAACAGGTATTCACGGTCCCCAGTCAGGCCAAGTGCACCCAGGGTGATGGTGTCCACAGGCACCGCTGCACCGGACTTGAGGGGGTACACCCAAAGTCTCTGGATCATGCGCGCGCCGCCATCACGCGCTCCACCGTATCAACCACCGCCTGGGTTTGGCTGTCGACTTCCAAATTCACGCGCACCCCGGGCTGAATGTCCCCAAAAACGGTGACGTTGCGGGTTTCGGGAATCAAAAAGACTTGAAACTGATCGCCCACCACAGGCCCGAGCGTCAGGCTGCAGCCGTTCAAGGCGGCATAGCCCTTCGGCAATAGGTAGTGTTTTAGCTCCGCAGGCGTGTCAAAGGTCAACGCCAGATTGTCGCCCTGGGGCTCGACCGCTGCCAATCGCGCCGTGCCATGGATGTGACCGGACAACAGGTGCCCACCAATTTCATCACCAAAGCGCGCTGCGCGTTCAACATTGACCGCATCACCGGGCTGCAGATCACCCAGGTTGGTCACGCGCATGGACTCGGCAATCACATCAAAGTCGACCTGCCGGCCTTGCCACGAGACCGCGGTTAAACACACGCCGTTAATGGCAATGCTGGCACCGGGTGTCAGGTTGTCGGTGCTCGGCACCTCGACCACCAAACGAACCACGCCCGCTGTGGGCTGCGCCGATACCACCCGGCCCATGCCCTGAACAATTCCAGTAAACATCTGAACTCCTTAGCTCAGCGCAGTCT
>CAKZQE010000190.1 GCA_937139465.1 uncultured Gammaproteobacteria bacterium | reverse complement strand
CACCACCGGTGTGCACCGTCTGATCGAGATGTTGGAAGCCGGGACACTGAAAGTACCCGCCATCAACGTCAATGACTCCGTCACCAAGGCCAAAAACGACAACAAGTACGGTTGCCGTCACAGCCTGAACGACGGCATCAAGCGCGCCACCGACATGCTGCTGTCAGGCAAGCGCGCCTTGGTCATTGGTTATGGCGACGTCGGTAAAGGCTCGGCCCAGTCACTGCGCCAGGAAGGCATGATTGTTCGTGTCACCGAAGCCGACCCGATCTGCGCCATGCAAGCCTGCATGGACGGCTTTGAAGTCGTCTCGGCTTACCAAAATGGTGTCGTCACCGGTCGTGTTGACGATCTGAACCACGCATTGCTGCACGACACCGACGTCCTGGTTACCACCACCGGCAACGTCAACGTTTGCGACAGCGCCATGCTGGCTGGCCTGAAAAAAGGCGCCTTGGTGTGCAACATCGGCCACTTCGACAACGAAATCGACACCGCATACATGCGTGCGAACTGGCGTTGGGAAGAAGTGAAGCCCCAGGTTCACCAGGTTTTCCGCAGCGATGACGATGCCGACTACCTGTTGTTGCTGGCCGAAGGCCGACTGATCAATCTGGGCTGCGCCACCGGCCACCCCAGCCGCATCATGGACGGCTCGTTCGCCAACCAGGTACTGGCCCAGATGGAAATGGTCAAACGTGGTTTCGCTAACCTGCCGGCTGATCAGAAAGCGGCGGCGATCACCGTTGAAGTGCTGCCCAAGAAGCTTGACGAAGAAGTGGCCCAGGCCATGGTTGAGGGCTTCGGCGGCGTGATCACGCAGCTAACCGGCGAGCAAGCCAAGTACATTAACGTACCGGTTGAAGGGCCGTTCAAGCCTGAGACCTATAAGTACTAGGCCGAATAGCTCAGCCCGCACTCAGTAAAAACCCCGGCCAGTCCGGGGTTTTTTATGCCTTTGTTACCGTTCCATGAACTTTCCTCGGAACCAGTTCACAAAACCTGTACTCGATGGCATCGTCTGTTCCCCTGCAAGCACACTCATACGAACACGCATGGAGCACGCTTATGAAAACGGCACTGGAACGTTGGGTTTTTGAGGAATGTGAAGCACTGCATGGACGCGGCATTCGCCCGGCCGTGGCCTTTCTTAGCAAGCGTATACTGGCGCTGGGCAGTCCCTTTGAGATTGAGCATCTGATCGATCAGTGGGACCAACACCGCGGCGAAGCCCACAAGGCCCAACTACGGGCATCGGGGTTCAGCGACGACATGATTAACACCTTCAGCCAACCCGGCAACATTTAGGGGTTTTCACCGCGCCATGGGTGCGGTACGTTTTCCGTGTCTTTAGCGGCGAAACGATAGGAGGTGATCTAATGTCTAGTGATTTGGCGATGGTTCAAGGTGACGTTGGTTTAATGAGGCACTCCGCGGAATAACGCCGCAGGGTTCTCGGTAAACCCATCCACTGGATGGTCAGCTTGAAGCACCCATCACGAAAAGGGACCGAAAGGTCCCTTTTTTTATGCCCGAGAAAATCGGCGTTGGCGCCGCGGCCTAGACCCGCATATCCAAAAGCGAGCCCCGACTTTCGACACCATCAAGGCTGTTAAAACGGCCGCTGGCCGCGCTCGATGCGGCAAAACTCTGAACAACACGGGTGACGACCTCAGCGGAGGGTACGTCAACTTGGGCGGTGCTGACCTGCGTCGCGGCAGTCCCGGTCCCGGTACCGGTCTCGGCCGGCGCGCGCAAACCGTCCGACAGCCCTTTGCCCGCCGTTGCCCCTGCCTGTGCAACCTGATTCACCAAGTCAGCCGCGTCCTCGTTGGTGAGGTTGGCCGACGAAAAGGTCGACAGCACATCCTTAGCCGCGGTTTGTTGATCCGCCGTTAGCATCGAGGAGGCGTTGGCGTAGGTCTGCTGTGAGGTGGACGACAGCGCGTTAATCATGGCGAACCCGCTCAAGTAGTCAAAAGGTGGCTTTAGTGTAGTCGTCCCACGGCAACTAGCCCCCTGCGCGGGTACCAGAGGGCGACTGCTTCACAGGACGCGTGCGAATTGCAGCAAATCCCAACAACAGAGCGACCACGGCCGCGCCATATACCGCGGCCCACCCCAGGGCTAAAAACGCCGCGCCACAGGTTAGGGTGCCGGCAACGGCAACCCACCGGCCCGCACCGCGCAACAGCACCACCCCGCTGCCCATGGCTATCAAATAGACCAGCACGAAGTGGCTGTTGGCCAGCCGGATAAGCTGGCTCAAATCGAACCAGCCCATGTGAAACACCAACGTCGACAGCGCGCACACCACCAGCACGGTATTGAGTGCCGCGGTCGGCACGCCGCGGGCGTCGCGCAGGGCGAACCAGGCCGGCAGCTTGTCTTCGCGGGCCAGCGACCAAATTTGACGGCTGAAGCCATTCAGATAGGTATTCACCGACGCAAAGCAGGCCAAAAAACCAAACAGCGCCAGCAAATACACCCCCGCCGGCCCCAATCGATCCGCCGCCAACACCAACAACGCATCCGGCGTGACACTGGCAAAGCCGGCCGCCAATACGGTGCTGGCACAGAGGTAATAAACGGCGCCGGCTAAACTCACGCCGCCCACCACACTCAGCGGAATGTCCCGTGTCGGATTGCGAAAATCCTCAGCTAAGTTGGCAACAATTTCGAGCCCCAAAAAGCACCACAGCATCAGGCCCGCCGCCCCGGCAATGACCGAGCCATCACTGGCCACCGGGGCCTGCGGCGTAAGTGACGTCAGCGTCACCGGGGCTTGCCATGCCAGCACGGCGATAAACAACAGCGTCCCCGCAATGATGAGCGCCTGGACCTGCGCCGAGGCCCGCACTCCCGCACGATTTAACCCATAGACGGCACCGAGCACTGCGAACTGGGCAAGCAAGGATGCCCAGCCGGACAGCGCAAAGGCGTAATTCACAAACACCATCGTCAACAATAATGCCGCCGGCAGCCCGACCGGGATCACGCTGACCAGCAACAGCGCCGAGACCCACTCCAGCCGCTCACCAAAAGCCCGACTGGCCCAGTGGCTAACACCACCGGCATGCGGAAAGGCACGGCCCAAGCGACCGAACACCAACGCCATCGGTAGCATAAACACCATCAGCACCAGCCATGACCACAGCGACAACGACCCCGCCAGCTGCACACCCAGCACCGGCACCACAAATACGCTGGACCCCAACAACGAGGTCGCCAACATCACCAGGGCGCCAAGCAGGCCGATTTTGGGGGTCGAGCGGGGCATCAGAATCCTTGTGCGCTTGTTACGTCCGGGCAAAGCGGGTTCAATGAGACAGGATCAATGAGGTACCCCATGGATTTACTGTCGATTGTTGCACTGCTGGTCTTAACACTGGCGGTTTTATTTGTACTGATGGGCCTGAAAATCGTGCCCCAATCAGACGTTTTTGTGGTCGAGCGTTTCGGTAAATATACCCAAACCCTGACCGCCGGCGTCAGCTTTATTGTGCCGCTGGTGAACCGCGTTGCCCACAAGGTGTCGGTGCTGGAGCGCCAACTGCCCGAATTCACGATTTCCGTCATCACCAAAGACAACGTTGAAGTCGACCTCAAGGCCACGGTGTTTTTCCGCGTCATTGATGCGGCCGCCACCGTTTACCGCATCCGCGACATCGACAAAGCCCTGTTCACCGCCGCCACCTCGATTGTGCGCAGCGCCGCTGGCCGACTCGAATTGGACGCCCTGCAGTCCAGTCGCGAGAGCATGAACGAAGAGATCAGCGCTAACTTGGGCGATGCCGCCTCGGTGTGGGGCATCGAGGTGACCCGCACCGAAGTCACCGACATCATGGTCGATGAGCAAACCAAAGAAGCCCAGCGCCAGCAGCTCAATGCCGAGCGCCAGCGCCGTGCACAGATTGCCGCCGCCGAGGGCGCCAAGCGTTCGACTGAATTAGCCGCCGATGCCCGGCTTTATGAAGCCCAGCGCGCCGCCGAAGCGATCCGGGTCCAGGCCGATGCAGACGCCTACTCCGTCAAGATCAGCGCCGAGGCTGAGGCCGAACAAACCCGCATGATTTCCGAGGCGATTAACAACAACGGCCGCGCCGCCATCGAGTTTGAAGTCTTAAAGCGTCAGGTCGATGCCCTGTCGAACCTGGCAGCATCCGGCAACGCCAAAACCTTGATCATGCCGACGGATGTGACCAAGACCCTGGGCAGCTTGTCCGTGCTGGCCGATCAGCTACGCGGCGACGCCCGTGGCGACGCCCGTGGGGAAACACCGTAATGGGTGAGTGGATTTATTACTGGGAAGTCTGGACAGTCATCGGCTTGGCCGCACTGATCGCCGACATGGCGCTCGGGCTGGCCTACATGCTGTTGCCATTTGGTTTCGCCGCCTTCTTTGTCGCCATCAGCCTCGCTTTCGGGGTGACCTTTGGCTTTCTGGACCTGGCGGACTGGAAAACCTTAGTTGTGCTGTACGGTGTGTACGCCCTGATCTGTGTGTTGGCGATTCGCCCCATTGTGGCCCAGCTCAAAGACGATCAGCCTGATATCAACGACTACTAACGCTGCATGGAAGCCCTGCGCGAAGCCTTCGCCCTGATTGTTGGCCTGGACGCGGATCTGTTTGAGATCCTCGGCCTATCCATCCGCGTCAGCCTGATATCGCTGTTGGTGGCGACCCTGGTCGGCTTGCCCGTGGGGACCTATCTGGCGATCAATGATTTTCGCGGCCGGCGCATCGTCATCATCATGACCAACGCCCTGATGGGGATGCCTCCGGTGGCCGTGGGATTGATGGTCTATTTGCTGCTGTCACGCTCGGGGCCGCTGGGGGTATTGGGCCTGCTGTACACCCCCACCGCCATGATCATTGCCCAAGTAATCTTGATTACACCCATCATTGTGTCGCTGTCATTTCAGGTCATTGAAAACCTGGAAAGCGAGTACCGCGATACCTTTCGCTCCCTCGGCGTTCGCGGCGGCCGTGCTATCCGTGCCTATTTGTGGGACGCCCGATATGCCCTGACCACCTGCATCCTGGCCGGCTTTGGCCGCGCCATTTCCGAGGTCGGGGCGGTCATCATTGTAGGCGGCAACATCGACCACCTGACCCGGGTAATGACGACGACCATTGCGCTGGAAACCTCCCGAGGCAACCTGGATCTAGCCTTGGGCCTGGGCATTATATTGCTGTTGCTATCACTGATCGTGAACGCGGGCGTCGGCGCCATCAAAGAGTTCGCCAAGAAACGTCAGTATGCGTGAGCAAAGCCTGCCGATTCGGATCCAAGGCCTAACCCTGACCAAGGGCGACCGGCGGGTACTGGACCAAATCGACCTGACCATTCGCGAGCCCGGCATCAGCATGATCATGGGCCCCAACGGCGCCGGCAAAAGCCTGCTGCTGCGCTGTCTGCACGGATTGTTAACGCCGGATTCAGGCTCCATCGAGCTGGCCAACCGGCCGCTTGAGGCTCGTTTGCACTCCCAGGCCATGGTGTTTCAGCACCCGGTACTGCTGCGGCGCACCGCGCTACAGAACTTGGCCTTTGCCGCCCCGACGATCGCCAAGGACAACCCCACGGAGCTGTTAAAAGCCTTAGAAAAAGTGAACCTTGGCGCACGCGCCCACCAGCCGGCACGCATGTTATCCGGCGGTGAGCAGCAGCGCCTGGCTCTGGCCCGGGCGCTGTTGAGCAAACCGGGGTTGCTGTTGCTGGATGAGGCAACGGCCAGCTTGGATCCTGCGTCGGTTTATTTGATCGAGTCGCTGGTGAAGCAACAAAACTTGCTAGGCACCAAGGTCATTTTCGTCAGTCACGACCAAGGGCAGGCTCGACGCTTAGCAGACGAAGTGATATTCCTCTGCCATGGCCGCGTCGTTGAACAGCGTTCCGCCCGCGGCTTTTTTAGTGCGCCGGGCAGTGACGAGGCCAAAGCCTACCTGGCCGGCAAAATCATGATTTAAGGAGCCATCATGCGACCCTCCGCCATCGCGCTTGCGGTGATTGTCAGCACCGCTGCACATGCCGATGCACATGCCGATTCAATTATTGTTCAGTCCACCACCTCGACCAAAAACTCAGGCCTATACGACTATCTGCTACCGATGATCGAAGCCGACACCGGTTTGACCGTCAATGTGGTGGCCGTGGGAACGGGGCAGGCGATCAAGAACGCCGAACGCTGTGACGGCGATGTCTTGCTGGTCCACGCCAAAGCCGCTGAGGAGCGCTTTGTTGCCGCTGGCTTCGGCACCGAACGGCACAACCTGATGTACAACGATTTCGTCATCGTCGGGCCCGCCGAAGACCCAGCTGGCATTGCGGCAGCCACCAGCGCCGTCGACGCCCTAACGCGCATCCAGCGCAGCGGCAGCAAGTTTGCCTCGCGCGGGGATGACTCAGGGACACACAAAAAAGAACGAGCATTATGGGCAGCCGCCAACATTGATCCCGACCCAGGCTCGGGACAGTGGTACCTGGAAACCGGCAGTGGCATGGGCGCGACGCTAAACACCGGCATCGGCGTCGGTGCCTATGTGATGACCGACAGGGCCACCTGGTTGAAGTTCGGCAATAAACAGGACGCGGACATTCGCTTTGATGGTGACCCGGCGCTGTTTAACCAGTACGGGGTGATTCCCGTCAGCGGCGACAAATGCCCGAGCACTAACACGCCTGGGGCAACGGCCTTTCGTGACTGGCTAATCTCGGACAAGGGCCAGCAGGCCATTGCCAACTATCAGGTCGACGGCAAACCGCTGTTCTTCCCGAACGCGGACTGAGCCTTAGCCCAAGCGCACGCGATAGGTTGTCACCCCATCGCGTGTGTCACTGCTTTCAAGGGTATGCCCACGAAGCTGGCACAGGGCCTCTAAATCGCGACGGCCCGACGGGTCATCGGCGAGGAATTCCACCCGCGTACCTGCGGGTAAATCACGGGTGCGTTTGACCAAACGCAGAATCGGCAGTGGGCACACAAGGCCCACCGCATCGACCCTGAAAACGGCGGCCTCAGTCGAGTCGGACACTGGTCGGGGAACTCGTCTGCTCGGCGGAGGACCACCCCATCTGACCCAATACAACGGTGGCGCCATAGGCAATCGCCAGCGCGGCGACAAAGGCTGTCAGCATTACTTTCATGACTGATCCCCTTTCTGTTTGGCCTCAACTTCGGCCACCCACAGATCATGGTGTTGCCGCGCCCACTCCAGATCGACCTGGCCGTTGCCCATGGCGTCATAGGCGCCTTCCATGCCGACCGACCCAATGTAGATGTGGGCGATAATCGCCACCATCATCACGAAGGCCACAATCGAGTGCCAGATGTTTGCGAACTGCATTTCTTCGTGCGGTGCGAGCACCGTGGGGAAGTCCGTGCCGAATACACTGTTAATAACCGCGAAGGTGTCGGCAAACATAAAGATTTCGAACGGGAACAGCAGTGACAAGCCCGACAACGACACCGACGCGCCCAGCAGCATCACCGTCCAGAAAATGATTTTCTGACCGGCGTTAAATTTCTTAGCCGAGGGGTGCCCTTTACCAAAAATGCCACCGCCGGCTTTAATCCACTGCCAGTCCAGCTTGTTGGGAATGTTGTGCGCAATCCACATAACAAAGGTCATCACCAGGCCCAGCATAAAGGCCCATGCAATGTTGTTATGAACCCATTTTGACAGCGCAGCGATGGATGCGAAGGCGTCATGCCCAATCACCGGGATCAGGAAGCTTCGCCCCATTAGGGTTAACAAACCCGTTACCCCAAGGGCCACAAAAGACCCAGCCAGCAACCAGTGGCCGAAGCGCTCGATGGCCTTGAAGCGTTCGATCGTGGTGCCTGCTGGCCCGCCATCGATCATGATGCGGCCACGCACCAAATAAAAAATAACCAGCAAACCGAGCATGCCAAGCAGCGCGCCGCCGCCGTAGGTCACAACAGGGCCTTCACGCAGTTCATACCAACGCATGCCGCCGTCTTGAATCAGCACATCCGCTGCCGGGCCCCGTGCTTGAAGCGTGATATCCGCGGCGTTATAGCGGATCGCCCGGTAGGTGTCCGCATCCGAACGCCCGCCTTGAGCGCCCAGTGCCTCGGTTGCTGCAGGCACCGCGTTGTCCGCACCCAGATTACCGGAACGAAAGGTTTCATCGACCTTCAATTCCGCCTGGCGCGCCATAATGTCTTGGAGAGTTTGTGCGCCGCCGGTCGCTGTTCGATCAACAGCAGGGGCGTCTTCCGCCCAGCTCGGGCTGGACACACAGGTGAACAGTGCAAGCACTGCCGCACCGAAAAATTTAATGTTCATGTTTGATACCTGACAGGCTTCAAAAATTAAGGTTCGGTGGCGTCCTTGCATACCGGGGCCCGAAGGCCCCGACATACGGGCGACGTTAACTAGCCGCCTTTCTTCTCGTAAGCCGTACCCCATCCCCAGGCGCCGGAACCGAAACCACGGTTCACAACACGCTGACGATAGATGTCCGACACGTCGTTACCGTCACCGGCCAACAACGCTTTGGTCGAGCACATCTCTGCGCAGATCGGCAATTTGCCCTCCG
This sequence comes from uncultured Gammaproteobacteria bacterium, assembly GCA_937139465.1. Taxonomy (GTDB): domain Bacteria; phylum Pseudomonadota; class Gammaproteobacteria; order Pseudomonadales; family Litorivicinaceae; genus Litorivicinus. The sequence continues at coordinate 5,240 of CAKZQE010000190.1, read as the reverse complement.
CGATACGGTTGCGACCGTATTTCGCGAACTCCACGGTGGAATTGTCTTCTTCCGGGCCGCCTGCACAGAAGGTGCATTTGTCCATCTTGCCGCGTGATCCAAAGTTACCCGCTTGCGGGAACTGAGGCGCGCCAAAGGGGCAGGCGTAGAAGCAATAACCACAACCGATGCACAGGTCTTTGGAGTGCAACACCACACCATCGTCGGTCTGGTAGAAGCAATCCACCGGGCACACCGCCATGCAGGGTGCGTCGGAACAGTGCATGCAGGCCACAGAAATCGAACGCTCGCCTGGCTTGCCGTCTTCGACGGTGACCACGCGGCGGCGATTGATGCCCCACGGAACTTCGTGCTCGTTTTTACAGGCTGTTACGCAAGCATTGCATTCGATGCAGCGTTCAGCGTCGCAAAGGAACTTTGCGCGTGCTTGTCCTTCAAGTGCCATGATCTACATCTCCTCTTAAGCGGGCATAATTGCGCACAGGGTTGCCTTGGTCTCTTGCATCTGCGTGACCGAGTCGTACCCGTAAGTTTGAATCGTGTTGGTGGACTCACCCAGCACGATCGGATCAGAACCGGCCGGGTACTTGTCCCGCAGATCCTTGCCCTCTAAGTGACCACCGAAGTGGAACGGCATGAAAGCGACGCCTTCACCGACCCGCTCTGTGACCATCGCTTTAACCTTAATACGACCCCCTTCAGGACCCGCCACCCAGACGTCTTTGCCGTCACGGATGTTCAGGTTGTTGGCATCGCGCGGATTCACCTCAATGAACATTTCCTGCTGCAGCTCAGCCAACCAAGGGTTAGATCGAGACTCATCACCACCGCCCTCATATTCGACCAAGCGGCCGGAGGTCAGGATGATGGGGAAGTCCTTGGAGAAGTCTTTCTTTTGGATGGACTCGTACAGGGTCGGGACACGCCAGAAGTTCTTATCGGCGTAGGTCGGGTAGTCCTCGACCAGGTCACGGCGGTTGGTGTACAGCGGCTCGCGGTGAACCGGCACAGGATCCGGGAAGTTCCAGACCACGGCGCGGGCTTTCGCGTTACCAAAAGGCGCGCACTCGTGCTTGATCGCGACTCGCTGAATGCCACCGGACAGGTCCGTTTTCCAGTTGGTTTTCGGCCCTGCAACGGCGTCGATACTGGCCCGTTCTTCGGCGGTAAGCTCCGAATCCCAGCCCAGGTCCATCAGCATTTGCATGGTGAACTCGGGATACCCGTCTTTGATGTCCGAGTTTTTCGAGTAAACACCGTCGGCCAGCAAGCTGGTGCCATCGCGTTCCACGCCAAAGCGTGCACGGAAGGTCAAGCCGCCTTCGGACACCGGCAACGACATGTCGTATAGGTTCGGTGTACCCGGGTGGTTCATCTCGGCGGTACCCCAGCACGGCCAAGGCATACCGTAGATGTCGCCATCGCACGGCCCGCCAACAGCACGCAGCGTGGTGCGGTCAAAGTGATGCTGGTTCGCCATGTGCTTTTTGATGCGCTCAGGCGATTGGCCGGTGTAGCCGATGGTCCACATGCCGCTGTTGAATTCGCGGGTGATGTCTTCGGTCACCGGGATATCGCCTTCAATGGCGATGTTGCGGAACATACGATCGGTAAAGCCGAACTTGTCCGCAAACAGTTTCATGATTTCGTGGTCAACCTTGGAGTCAAACAGCGGCTCAACGACTTTTTCACGCCACTGGATTGAGCGGTTGGACGCCGTTACCGAGCCCGAGTTTTCGAACTGAGTGGTTGAGGGCAGCAGGTACGCGCCGTCTTTGCGGTCATGCAGCACCGCGGAAACGGTCGGGAACGGATCGACCACGACCAGCAGGTCGAGCTTCTCCATGGCTTCCTTCATTTCCAACATACGGGTCTGCGAGTTGGGCGCGTGGCCCCACAGCACCATAGCCCGCGTGTTGTCTGGCTGACCCAGGTTTTCCTTGGCTTCCAAAATACCGTCGATCCAACGGGACACCGGGATGCCCTTCTCGTTCATCATCGGCTTGGACTTGCCGTCCTTGTCCATGGTCGCGAAGCGGCCCTTCATCCAATCCAGGTCTTCATCCCAGACGCGAGCCCAGTGACCCCACGAACCTGCGGTCAGGCCGTAGTAACCCGGCAACGTATCGGCCAACACGCCCAAATCCGTCGCGCCCTGCACGTTGCAGTGTCCACGGAAAATGTTGGTGCCGCCGCCGGCGACGCCCATGTTGCCCAGTGCCAGCTGCAATACGCAGTAAGCACGTGTGTTGTTGTTACCGTTGCTGTGCTGAGTACCACCCATGCACCAGATCACGGTACCGGGACGGTTGTTAGCCAGCGTACGTGCAACGCGTTCCAGCTGAGCACCCGGCGCGCCAGTGACACGCTCGACTTCTTCGGGGTTCCAGCGCGCCACCTCGTCACGGATATCGTCCATGCCGTAAACGCGGGTGCGGATAAACTCTTTGTCTTCCCAACCGTTTTCGAAGATGTGCCACAGGATGCCCCAGACCAAGGCCACGTCGGAACCCGGACGGAAGCGGACGTACTCGTCTGCGTGTGCGGCCGTGCGGGTGAAACGCGGGTCACACACAATCACAGGGGCGTTGTTTTCTTCTTTAGCTTTCAAGATGTGCAGCAGCGACACCGGGTGCGCTTCGGCGGGGTTGCCGCCAATCAGGAAGATCGCTTTGGACTTGTGGATGTCGTTGTACGAGTTGGTCATCGCACCATAGCCCCAGGTGTTGGCTACACCCGCCACCGTAGTGGAGTGGCAAATACGTGCCTGGTGGTCAATGTTGTTGGTGCCCCAGTACGCGGCGAACTTGCGATACAGATACGCCTGCTCGTTTGAAAACTTCGCCGAACCCAACCAGTAGACGCTGTCCGGGCCGCTTTGCTCGCGGATCTCGAGCATCTTGTCGCCGATTTCGTCGATGGCCTGTTTCCACGGGATCTTTTGCCACTGGCCGTCGACCATTTTCATGGGATGCTTCAGGCGGCGTTCACTGTGAGCGGCCTCGCGGACGGCGGCGCCTTTCGCGCAGTGGGCACCCAAGTTGAAGGGGCTGTCCCAGCCTGGCTCTTGGCCGGTCCAAACGCCATTTTGCACCTCTGCTTCGACCGTACAGCCGACTGAGCAGTGGGTACAGACTGTCTTTTTGCGGACCACTTCGCTGCCCGCGGAGGTCGGCGTAGCCGCCTGAACGCGGGTCGATGTGAGCGACAACGCGGCCAGTCCGCCGACAGCGACGCCAGATGCGCTTAGGAAAGCGCGGCGGTCTACTGTCTTGGCGCCGAGTGATGAAAGCAAAGAGCCCGTACGGGAGCCTTTCGCAACCCCGTTGGTTTTCTTCCTTAACATGATCGATTCCTCAATTTTTTATTGTCTCGTTCTAGTGAAGCTCGATCCGCAGAGCCTTTCGCAACCTGCGGACCGGGTATTCAACTAGAAGCGAGCCGATTCGAGATATTTACGTGTGTGTTCCGTGTTGCGCATCCCAGTGCTCTTAACAGCGGGTTGAACCGCTGCCGCTGCCTTGGGTGCTACGGCCACTGCGACGGCGGCCGGAGCTGCCGTTGCTGCCAATCGCAAGAAATTGCGACGGCTGTTTTCACGCTTCTGGTCGTCCATTGGACACCTCCACCTGATGAGGGGGTAAACCCCGGTTATTGAATAGCAAAAGCGTCGGCTTCGACGTCCATAAAGACGCGACCCAAAGAACCTACTGGGCCATAGAAAACGGCGTTTTGCGCTCCTTCTAAATCGGTAAAAAACAACTTCGCCCAGGCACTTAGGTGGGCGTCGAAAAATTCTTTCTGTGCATCGACGTCGCTGGCGCAGCCATACTCGTCGGTAATCAGTCCCGCCATCACCTCGCACAGGGTGCCGATGTGGTCCTCTGGCTCGACCACGCCGTCGTTACGCTGGATGCCGCGTGCCATGAGATCCGAGCGCAAATCGGCCAGGGGCTTCTCGTTTAGGAAGCCGGTCAGGTAGTAGCTGGCATAGGGAAGCAATTCGCCACGGCCGAGACCGACGAACAGGGCATTGAATTCTAGGGAGACGTCTTTGGCATTGGTGCGCGAGGCCAGGCGCGATAGATCCTTTGATGCCCGCCCCAAGGGGGTGTCGTCACCCTCAAGCGCCGCCAAACCGGCCAACAACTCATCACTGGGGGCATCACTCAGCACCGTTGCTAACAACCGATATATCTGCGCGCGAGCGCGCTCTTCGTCGCTCACGGATCGGGGGCAGTGCGTTTTAATGGCGGAATCAGCCAAGGAATACATCCTTACTACTATTCTTATAACGTTATGACTCGACCTAACTGTTCTACTCCCCTCGCGGCACACTTACAACCCAAGGACAGTCACCCTCGACCTAAGTCGAAAATCGCATACGTGGACGATACCTAGGCGACTCGGTGACGCCTGTTTCCTCGGTTTCGGGCAGGCTGCGGTCCGGAAACGCGGGCGCCCTGACCGCCGGCTGTTCCGCTTGGTCCGACACCGCAAGGGGTTCGTCGGCTGCGGGCTCCTCGGCGTTGAGGGCGTCCTGCGCAGGCTGGGCAGTTGCATCGTCCGCAGCCGCTTCACTGGCCACCGCAGGGGCGGGCTCGGCCGGCCCGGCCAGTGCACGTTTGGACTTGTCGACCAGACCCTCGCCGACTTTGTAAATGGTTTGAAAACCCTTCATCGCCGTGGCTGCGTCGGTGAAGTCCTCATCGTAGTCATTCAGGCCGTCGAGGCAGGCCAACACCGGGTTGGATTTCCATAGCGCTCGCAACGCACGGCGACGCAACATTTCAGGGACCTCTTTGCGCAGAAACCCTGTGATGTCCGCGCCTTTCTCCAGCGTGTCCGGATCCGGCAAGTCGTATTTTTCAAGGACCTCAGCTTCGGTCAACGACTCGTTGACCGCCAACTCCGCTTCCGCCGCTTCAGCCTCGCTTAACTGTGCAGCCTGTGCCGCTTCGGCCGCGGCCCGTTCGGCCGGATCGCGCGCCGCTTCCGTGCGAGCTTTTGCCTTTCGGCGGGACCAGCGTTCAAACCGAGATTCGCTCATCAGTGCAACCTGTTTTTCTTGATCGAACCCGGGGCCCGGAACACGTCGCTGGTCTGGGCAATGCGGGCATCCCCTTTGCCGTCTTCGACCAAATCGACCCGGGTCTGTTTGCGCTTACGCTTCTTGAACACATCTTCGATGTAGTGCAGATCAACAAACTCTTGGATCCAGCCCGCCAGCGAGTCGGGGA
>CAKZQE010000189.1 GCA_937139465.1 uncultured Gammaproteobacteria bacterium | reverse complement strand
AAGGTGCCAATACACTCATCATGCAAGAAGAGAGACTTTACATTAATGCATTAGGATGTTCTAAACTCAGTAAAGGAGGCAGTGGTGATGTGCTTTCAGGTTTGATCGTTTCGTTGCTTGCACAAGGCTATACTGCAATTGATGCAGCCAGGACCAATGTTTTGGCTGTGCCAAACTGATTCATACAGAACCCCTTACTATTTTTGTCGTTACAACGTGTTAATCAAATCAATTCAGATACGGCGACCATGCCGGTTCCCGAACGTCTCCTGCGGTGGAAGGTATCAGAGTCCTGACACTCCCATCAACGGAGGTTAGTCCCAATACGCCTTTTCCACCACTGGTGGTCGCATATACGATCAATTGGCCGTTGGGAGCCGGGCTCGGCGACTCGTCCAAACCACTGGCGGTCAGCACCGAAATGGCCCCGGTTTCGCTCGACTGAACGGCGACCTGATAGTCCCGATCGAACTGGTGCACAAATACGATGTCGTCGGTTCCTGGGATGTAGTTCGCGTTTGAGTTGTACCGCCCTTCGTAAGTCACGCGCTGCGTCTTGCCCTCCGCCACATCGACTTCGTACACGTGCGGATTGCCGGCACGCGTCGAGGTGAACAGCAACCGGTCACCGTCCGCAGAGAACCGCGGTTCCGTGTCAATCGCGGCGTTGCGCGTAACACGAAGCAGTCGCTGGTTGCTCAGGTTCTTGATGTAGATCTCGGGGTTGCCATCCATCGATGAGGTAAACGCCAGTCGGCGTCCGTCAGGGGAAAACGACGGTGCCGTGTTTTGCCCCTCGTAGGCGGCGACCTGAATCTGACGGCCAGTCGAGAGTTCTTGAACATAGATCTCGGGCCGGTTATTGGCGTAGCTCACGTAGGCGATGCGACCGCCCTCGGGAGACCAGGTCGGCGACATGATGGGTTCAGGCGACTCAAAAATCACCTGCGGACGTCCGCCGTCAGCATCTGAATAAATGAGCTGAAAGGTCTGGTCTTTTTCACTGCGACGCTCGACGGTTACGTAGGCCAATTTCGTTGAAAAAATACCCTTGTTGCCGCTGAGTTTTTCGTAGACCAAGTCCGAAATATAGTGGCCAATGTCACGCAGCTGGGCTTCGGTGCCCGGTACGCGCATCTGCATCAGTGGTGCCTGGCCAAACACATCAAATAACTCGAAGGTCACCGCCAACCCCGATGCGGCTGGCTCGACTCGTCCGATCAACAAATATTCCGACTCCAGCAAACGCCAGTCGCGGAACACCACGTCAGTGCCCCGGGCGGGACGGCTGAGCATGTTCTCGCGGGGCGTGCCTTCAAACTGCCCGGTGCGCTCCAGATTGCGCTCGATCAAATCAGCCAATTCAAGGGGTAAGGCGCCGGCGCCGGTGTATTCAAATGGCACAAAGGCAACCGGAATCGGATCTTCCACGCCCTCGGTGATTTCAATCACCAGTTCGGCCTTGGCGGCCGTCGCCCACGCGAGTGACAGTGACAGCACCCACAACGTCAAATGGTTCATTCGCAAACCCCCTAGGGTCTAAAGATCATGGCAAAGCGCCTGAAATTACTTTCAAACTCTTTGGAAGACAACTGGAGCACCTCGTCAAAGGGTGAGGCGCGCTCGATCGCACTGCGGGCGCTGCGGTCAAACGCGCCATTGCCGGACGACTCGGAAATACTGACGGCGACCACGTCGCCGGTGGGCGTCAGGGAAATGCGCACCTGAACTTCAAGGCCACTGCTGCCCGGGGGCACGCGCCATTGGCGCCGCACTTTTTGATCAATTGACGAGGCGATGCTGCGGGCCAGCCGCTGGGAGGCGATCGCCGCCAGGGCAGCTTCCTCTTCGGCGGCGGCCTTGGCGAGGGCATCAGCGCGGGCTTTATCCGCAGCGGCCTTGGCCTCGGCGCGGGCTTTGGCTTCGGCCTCCTTGCGTTTGCGTTCCTCATCGGCGATGCGTTTGGCCCGCGCTTCGGCGTCTTGCTTGGCTTTCTTGGCGGCCTCGGCCCGGGCTTTTTCAGCTTTGGCTTTGGCCGCAGCCTCCGCTTCGCGCTGTGCTTTGGCCTGGGCTTGGGCGCTGCGCCTCTCGGCTTCCGCTTTGGCTTTGGCGTCGTCGGCGCGCTGCTTATCCGCCAGTGCCTTGGCCTTGGCCGCCTCTGCTTTCTGCTTGGCCTGTTTGGCGGCCTCGGCGCGGGCCTGTTCCTGGGCCACCAACTCGCGTTGTTTCTCGTCGGCAATGCGCTGACGGTCCGCTTCCTGCTGTTGCTTCAGCTTGGTGGTCTCGGGTGACGGCGCGGGGATGGGCGCCGCCTCGGGCTCAACCTTGGGTTCGAGTTCGGTAACGGGGATCGGTGCCGGCGCGGAATCATCGACGCTCAAGACGGTGGCGTTAATAATGTTGTCCCGTGGCGAAACGATACGCTGGTCGGCCTTGATATTGACGAACAAGCCCAGAGCCAACAGGCCGTGGACCAGCAATGCAAACGCGACCGATAAACTGTAACCGCCCCAGCGTTCCATCTAAGGCGCCTTGGAGACCAGACCTAGGTTTTTCGCACCCGCGGCTTGGAGTGCAGACATCACCTGCATGATGACCTGATAGCTGACCTGTCCGTCACCGCGCAGGGTCACTTGGGCATCGGGGCGCTGACGGACGATCTTGGTGACCTGGCCGCGCAGGGTATCGAGGTCGATGGCCTGGGTTTCGTCCCCCACGTTTAAGTAAATCAGGCCCTGGTCATCAACGCTGACGATCACCGGCTCTTGGTTCGGTTCAATCGGCAAGGGTTCGCTGGCGGTTTCGGGCAAGCTGACTTCAACGCCCTGCTCTAATAGCGGTGCGGTGACCATAAAAATCACCAACAACACGAGCATCACGTCGATGTAGGGCACTACGTTGATTTCGGCGACCATGCGGTTACGCCGGCGGCCGCCCTGCCTCATCCCGCAACCTCAGTCGTGGGTTTCGCGTGGACCTTACGGTGCAGGATCGAGGAGAACTCATCGGCAAAGGTTTCGTGGCCGGCCAAAATGCTGTCAGCCTGGGCCGCATAGCGGTTGTAGGCCACCACCGCTGGAATAGCGGCAAACAGACCAATGGCGGTGGCAATCAGTGCCTCAGAAATACCGGGGGCCACCGTGGCTAACGAGGCCTGCTGCGCATTGGCCAGCCCACGGAACGAGTTCATGATGCCCCAAACCGTGCCGAACAAGCCGATGTAGGGGCTGATGGAGCCAATGGTGGCCAGCAGCGGCAGGTGTTTTTCCAATCGCTCCTGTTCACGGGCCACCGCCACGCGCATGCTGCGCTGGACCCCTTCCATCAGGGCATCGGGGTCGACGCCGTTTTGCTGACGCAAGCGATTAAATTCTTTGAACCCGGCGCGAAAAATGGATTCGGTGCTGAGGGGCTTTTCAGCGCTGGGCTCGCGAAACACACGAACCAAGTCCAACCCAGACCAGAAACGATCTTCGAACTCACGGGCTTGGCGTTTGGCCGCGGTGAGCACCATGCCACGCTGAAAAATCAGCGCCCAGCTGGTGATGGAGGAAGCGACCAAGATCAGCATCACGCCCTTAACGAGCAGGCCGGCCTCGGCAATCAACGCCAGAATGGAGAGTTCTTCGTTCACGCAATATCCCTAGTTATACTTTTACGAACCGCGTCGGGTAATCGAGCCGCTGAAAATGTTTGAGTGCTGACGCAGACCGTCACCACCTTGGCGCGGACCAGGCATTGATCGCCACGCCAGACGCTTTGGTCAAACACTACCTTTGAGCCACCTACCTCGGCAATGCGGGTAACGATTCTTAACGCATCGTCCAACACCGCCGGCGCGAGGTAGTCGACCTCGACGTGACGGACCACAAAGAGCACTTCGTGTGCGGCGCGCAGCTGGGTGGCATCCAGATCCATTCCGCGCAGCCATTCGGTACGGGCGCGCTCAAAGAACGCCAGATAGTTAGCATAAAACACCACGCCGCCGGCATCGGTGTCTTCGTAATAGACGCGCACTGGCCATTCAAATGCGCCCTCAGAATTGAACATCAAAACCCTCTACTGCTTGTCGTGCCAAATCACTGACCGTGCGGCCGCGGGGGGTGCGCTGAATAAACCCCTGTTGAATGAGGTACGGCTCGATCACGTCCTCGATAGTTCCGCGTTCTTCGCCCAGCGCCGCCGCCACACTGTCCAGTCCGACCGGGCCACCATCAAAGCGTTCAATAATCATTTTTAACAGGCGCCGGTCGAGGGGGTCGAAGCCGTGTCGATCCACCTGTAACAGGTCCAAGGCCGCAGCCGCCGTCGCATTGTCAACGCGGCCATCGCCACGCACTTGGGCGTAGTCGCGCACCCGGCGCAGCAAACGGTTTGCAATACGCGGCGTGCCCCGAGAGCGGCGCGCGATCTCACCGGCGCCTTCGGTCTCAACTTCCAGCCCCATCAGCCGAGCGGAGCGCTCAACGATCTGGGTCAAATCCGCGATCGAGTAAAACTCAAGCCGCTGAACGATGCCGAAACGATCCCGAAGCGGCCCCGTCAACAGCCCGGCACGGGTGGTGGCGGCGACCAGGGTAAAGCGCGGCAGGTCGAGTTTGATCGAGCGTGCTGCGGGCCCTTCGCCAATCACGATATCGAGCTGAAAATCCTCCATCGCCGGGTATAGCACTTCTTCAACCTGTGGACTAAGGCGATGAATTTCATCAATAAACAGCACGTCGCCGGGCTCAAGGTTGGTCAGCATCGCCGCTAGATCACCCGGCTTTTCCAACACCCGCCCGGAGGTCGACCGCATCTGGGTGCCCATCTCGTTGGCGACGACATTGGCCAAGGTCGTCTTACCCAAACCCGGCGGCCCGAACACCAACAAATGGTCCAGCGATTCGGCCCGCCCGCGGGCGGCGTCAATAAACAGGCCTAGCTGTTCTTTGACCCGCGGCTGGCCGATGTAATCGGCCAACAGCTGCGGGCGCAAGGTGCGGTCGTTGCTGTCATATTCACCATCGAATTCGGTATCCGCTGGGTCCACAAAACGATCCATTGATTACCCCTTCGCCAACTGTTTGAGACCGCCACGAATCAAGGCCTCGGTCGAATCAGCGTTGTCTTTAGCGGCCAGCTCGATGGCCTTGTGCGCATCGCGTTCGCTGTAACCCAGCGCCATCAGTGCGGCACGTGCCTCGCTGGTCGAGCCCTGACCGCCACTGGCAATCGACGGAAGCGCGGCGTCCGGCAGGCGATTCTTCAATTCGACCGCCAACCGCTCAGCGGTGCGCTTGCCCACTCCGGGGATCTGCGTAAGTGCGACCACGTCCCCGTTGGCAGCCACCCGAGACAGCTCGTCCAGGGTAAAGGTCGACAGTATCGCCAGCCCCATTTTGGGACCGACGCCGCTGATCTTGGTGATGGCCTGAAACAAGGCCCGGTCGGCGCGGGTCGAAAAACCAAACAAAGCCGGGATTTCATCGCGCTGGCCCTGGTGAATATGCAGGGTCGTTGGCTGATTCAGCCCTGGAAGCTCGGCCAAGGTCGAGATGGGCACTTCGATTTCATAACCGACCCCGGCCACATCCAGCACCACCACGGGCTGGTCAATAATGACGAGGGTTCCGGACAAGCGAGCAATCATTGGGTTACCTAAAGCGCCCGCGACGGACGCTGTTGGCTCCGACACGCATCAGCGCGTTCGAAGCGTGGCTATGGCAGACCGCGACCGCGAGCGCGTCCGCGGCGTCGGACAGTGGAATTTCAGGCAGCCCCAGCAGCATCTTGATCATCTGCTGGACTTGGTCCTTGGTGGCGCGGCCGGTGCCAACAACGGACTGTTTAATGTGAGTGGCGGTGTATTCAGCCACCGGTAAATTGACCGAGGTGGCCGCGACGATGGCGGCACCACGGGCCTGCCCCAGCTTGATCGCTGACGATACGTTTTTATTAACGAAGACTTCTTCGATGGCGCACTGATCGGGCCGATAATGGGCGATCACGTCGGCAAGCCCCGCGTGGATTTCGCCGATGCGGTCTACGAAGGTGTCGGCTTTGGCTTGGATGATGCCATTGTCGATATGACGAGGCTGACCGCGCTCAACCAGCACCAACCCATACCCCGTCACGCGCGAGCCTGGGTCGATGCCAAGAATCAACGACACTTACAGCGAGTCCAAGAATTCGTCCGCGAACTCGGCGTTGGTGTGGACCTCTTGAACGTCGTCCAGGTCTTCCAACATGTCGATCAATTTCATTACTTTTTCGGAATC
>CAKZQE010000188.1 GCA_937139465.1 uncultured Gammaproteobacteria bacterium | reverse complement strand
GGTGACCGCACGGGCTTGTTGCCCGCTACCATCCCGCTGTCGTTTGCAGCCTTTGAATCTGCTTGGAACGACGGCATGAAGCGTCGCGCTGCCAGCGCGAAGAAGTGAACTGAACCTCGAAACCAGAAACCAGAAACGCAGACAGAAAGAATCGACAACCTATGACTCCTACTTTTGACAACGACGCCGAGAACTTCGCACCCAAAGAAGAGGACCTCACCGCCGAGCTCGACGATGTCCCCGTCCATCAGTGCGACTCTTGCTCGCACCACGTTGTGCACGGTCAGACCATACTTCAGGCAGTGCACGCCGCCAGAGTTTTCGGCCACGTTGCCGCCAATGGTCGAAGCGATCTGCGAGCTCGGGTCGGGTGCAAAGAACAAGCCGTCGGCGGCCACCGCTTCGCTGATTGCCAGATTACGCACGCCGGGTTGAACCCACATGGACAGCCCACGACGCGGTTCAATGTTGCGCATGCGGCTAGTCACCAGTAACACCGCGCCTGCGCTCGGTGTGGCTCCGCCGGATAGTCCGGTCCCGGCACCCCGTGAGACCAGTGGCGTGTTGGTTTCGGCACAGGCCAACACGATGGCCTGCACATCCGCCGTGGTTTCCGGCAACACGACCATGCTGGGTCGCTGCTGGGCTGTGGTGTAGGCGTCGTTCGAGTAGACGCGCGTGCCTTCGTCGTCAGTGATGCACTGATCGGTTCGAAGAATACGGTTAAGTCGTGTGAGGATATTGGCCATGGCAGCAGTCTAGAGCTATGGCCGATCCAGTGCTACAGCTCCCCAAACCGAGAGGGCGAACCACGGTCGACCTGTGCGCGCATTAAAAACGCTGCGGCCGCTCGGAGGTGCACATCAACGAGTGCTTGGGTCATCGGTGAGTTAACCACAGCTGTGCCGGGGCGCAATCCCCAGTACGAGTCCGCACCGAGGCGATCAGCGTGGGCCACCACCATGAGGGCAAAAGTTGCTGGGTGGCGCCACAATTCTCGCTTGATCGCTGGGGCAGCGGTTAAGAATTTGTCGCTGACAATCAGAACTGACATGTCTTCGCTCGATAGAACTTGCGCCGCGTGTCCCCAACTATCGAACGCTGTAGCGGCGGTAATCGAGCTTTGTATGCTTTGGGCGAGTGTTGCGTCACCGCTCAGAAAACCGATGTTCAGGTTATCTATTAGGGTGGCGGTACTTGGCCATGCCGTCGGGCGGGCAAAAGCACCGCTCTGGACATACTTAAGTTCCATTGAGTACTCCGTCATCATCAACGTTGTTAGCCGGTCGATCCTCGACCTAGTGAAAAAACATTACACCAAAGTGAAATAGATGTTCATTGGACTGGCGCGTCAACTATGTAAAAAATTTTTACCTAGTGAGCAGTTGATGCGGTTGATGCAGGCGCCGGAAGCGAGAGGTGGTTGGGGGTCGTAGCCGATTATCCCGGCGTCTGGGTCGCGGGCGAGGGCGGCTGCTCTGGCCGGCTCCAAAGAAACAGCGACAGTATCAGCGCGCCGACGACGAGTGCGAGGGTCAGCCACAAAGGGGGCATGGCCAACCAAAGGCTAAGGGTTAGGCTGACGGTTAACCCGCTGATGGCAAAGTACTTACCGCGGCGGCAAATCGCTCCGTGATCGACAAAGTCGGCCAGCGTTTGTCCCAATCGCGGGTGGTTGCGCAGCCACCCTTGCATGCGTGAGCTGGTGCGGCCGAAGCACCACAGCGCAATCAGCCAAAAAACCGTGGTTGGTAGCAACGGAACGACAATCCCGACCGCGCCGGCAGCGAAGGCCGACCAGCCAAGGCCGAGCAGTGCCTGTCGTTTGATAAATTCATTTGCCATGCTTCAGTATCGTCCAGTTGCGACAATCTGTTGAGTCTTATCGTACTGAAACCCGAAGTAGGTACCAGTTGTACTGTATACGCATCAGTGCGAATGGTTTGCGATGTTGACCCGGGTAGCCTTGCGGGCATTCTAATTGAGGTAACGCCTGTGGAACGCCCTATAGAAACGGCCATGATCTTTTTGATCAATGAACTGGACCATGCCATCGCCGGACGTGACCCCGAGCGTTTTATGCAACTGATCGAATTAATGTCGAACCTAGACCCTGACCGTGCGAAGTCCATTTTGACCGAACGATTGAGTCAAAGCGCCGGTGTGTCGACGCTGATTGATTACGCCCGCAGCCGCTTCAGCATCGCCTGAGAGCAGTGTTACTCTGAGCGCTTGCTTGGAGATTCTATGAACCACGACGCAATTGTATCGGCCCTAAAACAGCAGGACTGGTCGGGCGCATTGACGCTGGCCAACACCCACCTAACTGACCACCCAACGGATTGGCAAGCGCTGCAATTAAAGGCTGAAGCACAGCGCGCCTTGCATGACCACGAAGGCGCCGTCAGCAGCTTGGATGAGGCCTTATCATTGGCACCGGCGGAGTTGGCTCCACTGGTGGCACTTGGGGTGGCGCTTCAGGGCATTGCAGACTTCGATCGGTCCATCGAGGTGTTTGACCAGGTGATTGAACGCTCGCCCGGGCTCGAGCAGGCCCACAGTGGTCGCGCTTACAGCCTGCAATTGCGCGGCGATCATGAGGTGGCGATTGAGGCGTACCATCAGGCCTTGGACGTTCACTTTGAGCGTATTGCGACCCGAATTATTGAACAGCAGGGCATCTCACAGGAGGACCCTGAGCTGTTTAGATACATCATGTTCAACGAGCTCAAACGCGAACCCTTCACCGCTATCGTTTATAACAATATCGGCCTGTGCTATCTCAACGCCGGCGAGCGCGAGGGTGCAAAAGCCTACTTTTCTGATGCTATCCGCCACATTCCGGTCGGTTATGGCTACCCGGACCCGGCGGAAAACCTCGACCTGTTGACGCCGCTGCCGGATCCGGTGGCGGATGACACCCGCACGCGTTTTCATGACCAGTTCGACGTGGATTTGCCCGTATTTGGCGGCACCGGTGCACGACGCGATCCGGTTGTTTTGACCTATGAGGCCCAAGGCTCGGATATCGATTTGGTCACTATCGAACATCAATTTGTGCGTTGTGTCGGCCGTGGCATTGACTTCGAGGTCATCAGCTTTGTTAGCAGCGAGCTGTTGACCTTGGGCAAGCGAGTGCTCGACAAGGTTCGGTTTGAAATCGAAGAAGTCCAAGGTGTCGAGAAAAAACGCATCGTTCGCACCTTTTGGTTCGACGTCACAGCCGTGTGGCACCGGGACGCGGAGCTAAATCCGCACTAACGCGGAACCGCAGTCTCCAATGCTGGTCTAGCCCCTTACGACGGGGGGATGTTTGATGCGCGCGGTTATCCTTTTAACCCTCACGCTGGCAGGTCCAGCGCTGGGGTGTACCTTGAGCAATCCATGGCTGGCTTCCGCCTGGCCAGCCACCGACTTCAGTCAGTGCTCGGTTGACCTGACCGAGGTCATTAGCGGCGGGCCGCCCCGCGATGGCATTCCCAGTATTGATGACCCGCAGTTTGTGGCGGTGGAATTGAGCACACTGGAACCCGACGCACCGGTGATCAGCCTGAACGTCAAGGGTGTTGCGCGGGCCTATCCACTCAGTGTCCTGATCTGGCACGAAATCGTGAATGATGAGCTGGCGGGGCAACCACTGGCCATTACCTATTGTCCGCTGTGTAATGCAGGTCTCGTATTCGACCGCAGGGTGGGCGACGCCGTGTTGGAGTTCGGCACAACGGGACTACTGCGGCGTTCAGACATGGTCATGTATGACCGCCAGACCGATAGCTGGTGGCAGCAGTACACGGGGCAGGCCATCGCTGGTGTTCACAACGGCGCGTCGCTGTCGCTGGTGTCGAGTCGACTCGAGCCCTGGGGTGAGTTTGCGCTGCGCCACCCCGAGGGCGAAGTGCTGGTGCCCAACGATCCCAATGCCCGCCGCTATGGCGCCAATCCTTATGTCGGGTACGACCAGTCGACCCAGCCGTTTCTGTATCGCGGCCCGCTACCTGAAGGGGTCAACCCCATGGAGCGGGTGGCGGTGTCTGGCGATACGGCGGTCAGCTGGCCCGAGCTCCTGCGTAAAGGCTCAGTTCAGCGCGACGGACTTCTGTTTCAGTGGTCCAGCGGCATGCGCTCAGCGCTGGATACGGCCGACATTGAAGATGGGCGCGATGTAGGCAGTGTCAGCGTCACCCGCGCAGGCGTTGCGGTGCCTTATCACGTTACCTTTGCCTTTGTTTGGCATGCCTTTAACGGGGCCCCGACGCCGACCGACTGATTTATTTTTCGTCACCTATGGACTTTGTGCATTCGTATGCAGTACCTTTTTTCGAACGATAAAAACGACTGTAGGCCGACGCCACTTATGAAGCACACCACCCACAAACGCGTTCTATTCGACGGGCTCAGAACCCTGGCGGAGTCGAGTGCCGACGACATGGCGGCAACGATCGAGCGTTTGTACCACCCCGACGCCACCTGGCGCGGCTCTCACCCGATCAACGAGTTGGCAGCGCGCGACGACATTCTGAATCAGGTGTGGTTGCCACTGCGTACGGCGATGCCAGATATGGAACGCCGCGATGACATCGTGGTGGCGGGCGAATTCGAAGGCCGCGATTTTGTCGCGTGCGTGGGCCACTTGACCGGCACCTTTTCGGCGCCGTGGCTAGACATCCCGGCGACCGGAAAAACCTTGACGGTTCGCTACGGCGAAGTGCACCAAATGCGCGACGGCAAGATTGTCCAAACCACCATGTTGATGGATGTGCTGGACGTGATTCGCCAGAGTGGCTACTGGCCGCTGCCGCCGTCAATGGGGCTGGAGATGCGCTGGTTGGCGCCTTTCACCGGGGATGGGGTTCGCCTTGACAGCACCGACCCGGAGCGGGGCGCAGAGGCCATGGCGTTTATGCGAGAAATGCAAAACGTCCTAGGCCAGTACAACGATCTAGAAGACAACACCCGCGAAGGCCTTATCCGCATGCCTCAGAAAGACTACTGGCATGACAAGTTCATGTGGTACGGCCCCTGCGGTATTGGCACCACACGCGGACTTGAAGGCTTTGTTGATGGCCACCAACTTCCGTTTCGCATCGCGTTCCCAAACCGTGATGGCGGTAATCACTACATCCGCATTGGGGATGGGCCATACAGCGTCACTGGGGGCTGGCCAAGTGTCTACGGCAACCATCTCGGCGGCGGGTTCTTGGGCACATCGCCAACTGGTCGCCGAATTACCATGCGCGTGATGGACTTTTACCTTGAACATGAAGGTAAATTGCGCGAGAACTGGGTGCCGATCGATATGCTCGATATTTTACTGCAAATGGACATCGATATTTTGGCGCGTATGCGCCTGCAACATCAGGGTCGGTGCGGCTAAGTCAGCGCCCCATCCTTTGAGGTCGAAGTGTCAGCTTGCTGACTCTTAATAAGAAAACGTCTGCTGGAGGACGAACATAATGACAACCATGAAGAAAGCTCTACTGGCCGCCGCGGTGACTGCGGCAAGCGCGTCTGCCTTTGCCGCGAACTGCGGATTTAGTGAAGGTCGCGTCAACATCGTTGGTAACGAGTTCCCTGCGATCCAAACCGTCGGTGCGGCCGCGGTTGCCTGCGCTAATGGCTCTGCCACGGTCGAAACTAACCTGACCAAAGACCACCAGAAGATCAACCTGGCGGGTATGCAGGGCAACCCGGCTGAATACACCAGCGCCATCGTTGCCAACTCGTCTATCGTAGCCCTGATGAACGAGGACGTTATTCGTCCGCTGGACGACTTGATTGCGGCGTACGGCCAGGACATCCCGAAAAAGCAGCTCGTCACTGTTGACGGCAAAGTGATGGCTGTTGCCTTCATGGCGAACGCCCAGCACTTGGTATACCGCCAGGACATCCTCGAGCAAGCTGGACTGCAGCCCCCGACAACCTACGAAGAAATGTTGTCAGGCGCAGAGAAAATCCGCTCTATGGGTATCCTAGAACACCCCCTGGGCGGCGCGTTTAAGGCTGGCTGGAACCTGGCCCAAGAATTTACCAACATGTACATCGGCCACGAAGGTGAGTTTTACAAGCCGGGCACCGCTCAAGTCTCGATCAACAATGCCAAAGGTGTTGCCACGCTCGAGATGCTGAAAGCCCTGTCGGGATACATGAACCCTGACTACCTGACCCACGACTCGAACCTGACCTCAGACGAGTGGACGGCGGGCAACGTCGCCATGATGAACATGTGGGGCTCGCGTACCGGCAACTTGATGAAGCCCGAGTCTTCAGAGCCCGTGGTTCACACCAACACCAAAGTCGGCGGACCGATGACGGTTGCTGGTGGCTCAGAGCCCGCATCAACGCTGTGGTGGGACGGCTGGACGGTCGCTAAAAACGTCTCAGACGAAGACGCGAAAGCCACCTTCTTGGCGCTTAAAGCCGGTTCTAGCTCAGGCATTCTGAACGACGAAACCATGGGCCAAGCCGTATGGATGATCGACGGTTACAAGCCGGCACCCGTCAACGAAGGTGTATTTGCCGCTATTGCCGCAGGCACCACACCTTATCCGATGCTGCCTTACCACGGTCTGCTGCACACTGCGCTGGGTGACAACATCGCAGACTTCCTGACCGGCAAGGAAAGCGCCGAACAGACACTGTCTGACATCGAAGCGGCCTACACGGCAGCTGCAAAAGAGAAAGGCTTCTTGTAAGCCAATTCCTCTGGCCGGGGGCATACGCCCCCGGATCTTATTACGTAAAAAAGAATTCATCCCATGAAACATCGTTCCTTTTTCTGGTTCATGTTGCCGTCGGCATTGGCGATGCTGGTGTTTATCGCCGCTCCCATCGTGTCGGTTGTGATCCAGTCGGTTTATGCACCGCACGAGCAGGTCATCAAAGTGGTCGAAAACTGCAGTATTTTCGGCTGCACGGAATCGACCACGGTTGACCAAGATGCCACCGCACAATTGCGCGACGCGGAGCCCCTTGGACGCTTCGTTGGCGGTCAGATCTACACGGACCGCAACCACTTGGCGACCGAAGAGCTAGGTGTGGCATGGGATGAAGCCGAATCGTTCGGCGATTTCTTTGACAAGGCGACCAACTTGCCATTCTACGGTGCGATGTC
>CAKZQE010000187.1 GCA_937139465.1 uncultured Gammaproteobacteria bacterium | reverse complement strand
TCATCATTAAACGCTACCAGCACATTGGCCCGGCCGAGCGCGACGCGGCTCGTTGGCTATTGCTGGACTTAGTCGGCACCTTAATCGCCGGCACACAAACCCCGTTGCACCATATTTTGCGTCAATGCGCGCCCAATATTTGGGGTGGACAGACCCGATCAATGACTGGCGTTACTCGGCTCAGTCGAGCCGGCGCCGCGCTGGTGGATGGCATGACCTTGGATGCTGTCGACGCCCATGATGGCTTCCGGCCCGCCAAAGGCCATGTTGGCTGTGGGTTGCTGCCGGCACTCATTGCATTGGGGCGCGACGACACCCTGTTGGACGATCTGGTCATCGGCTACGAGCTTGGCTCGCGGCTGGGTGCCACACTTCACGCCACGGCGCCGGACTACCACACCTCCGGGGCATGGATTGCGCCCTGTGTTGCTGCCGTGGGTGGGCTAGCCTTGTGTGACGATCAGTGGTCACACGGCGTTGGCATCGCTGAGTACCATGGACCGCGTAGCCCGATGATGCGCGGCATTGCCCACCCGACCATGCTCAAAGACGGTTCCGGCTGGGGTGCAATGGCTGGAGTGGCCGCGATTGAGATGGCCGCTCAGGGTTTCACGGGGGCGCCGGCTGACACCCTGGCCCCGGCCCTGACTGATCTGGACGATCGCTGGCTGATTCATCAGCAGTACCTGAAGCCATACGCCTGTTGCCGATGGGCGCATCCGGCCATCGACGCCCTCAAATCGGCCCTGAGGCTGCACCCTATTGAACCTGCACGCATTCAGATCCACACCTTTGCCGCAGGGGTCGCTCTGTCCCAGCAGTGGCCACAAAACACCGAGCAGGCCCAATACAGCTCGCGCTTTGCCATCGCGCAAGCCATGCGCCACCCACAGGTGCTCTACCCACAGGTTAGCTCAGAGGCGCTGAGTGACGACGGCGCACGCGACTGGTTTAACAAGATTGAATTGATTGACGACCCCGAGTTGACCGCACGCTTCCCCGAGCAACGGTTTGCCCGGGCCGTGCTCGTGGGCACTCAGGGCCAGTCCTTTGCCGGGCCCAGCGTTCAGGCCGCGGGGGATCCGGAGACCCCCATGAGTCATGAACAGATTCGGCTGAAGTTTCACGCTCAATGCGAGGGTGTCTTAAGTGCCAACGCCATGGACGCGATCGCCGACATTATTGTCTCCGGCACGGCCCGACCAAGCGAGTGGCTGAGTTACCTCCCATCGGCTCAGGCATGAGCCGGTCGAACAATGGCTAATACCCTCCAGCACTCGCCGTTGGCCACACCCACCACAGGGACACAAGCAATGCGATGACACCGACGCCAGCTCCAGTTGCGAACACTTGCAGGCTAGACCCCTTTGGCCACCACAGCACCGCTAGCGGCGCCAAAGCCAAGGCAATCACCAGCGCATCCAGCTGCACCCAATGCAATGCCGACCACAACACCGCCCAAACCACCACCGCATGGGCCGGTGCCTGGAAGCGAGCGGACGTGAGTTGGACCAACACCACCCCGGCGACGGCAAAACCGGCCGCAAATGACAGTTGGAACAGACGCAGACTGCTGTCCGCCGCCATGCTGAGGCCAACAATGAAGATCGGAGCCATCCACAACAGTCGTTCCCACGCGATCGGGTCGCCCGTCGCGGGTCGTCGCGCTGCGACCACTGGAATTACCACGGACAGGGCCGTCGTCATCCAGGCTACCGCCGTTAGCTGGTCGGCAAACTTACCGGCGATCAGCACAAACAGGCCCGCCGCCCACAGCATCGCCACGGGTCGTGCTAAAGACGACGCGGGGAGCACGCTAATGACGACATACCCGAGCACTGCCAACGGCAACGCATCAATGATCCCAAGCCCGCCCGCCAACGGAAGCTGGCCTTCGATGGCGAACCATGCCGCCAAGAATCCCACCATGGCGGCGATTGACCAGACAGGTGTCGCCCGCAGCCCGTAGGCGATGGCCAGCGACGCGGCCAAGGGCAACAGCAGTGACTGCCACGCGAGCTCGAACATTATTTACGAACGCCTTCGATGTAGACCGTCACGTCAAATTCGGCGGGAATACCCGGTGTGCCATAGTTCATACCAAATGCGGTGCGGTCCAGCCGGGTGCTCGCAGTTAGGCCCTGCCGGTAGTTGCCCCAAGGGTCATCGCCCTCGCCCTCAATTACCACGTCAAACTGAACGGGTTGGGTCACGCCCATCATGGTGAGGTCGCCCGTTAAGGTGCCGCCCTCGGCGTTGCCGTCGTAGTTGGTCGAGACAAAGGTGAGCTCAGGGTACTGGCGGGCGTCGAAAAAGTCGGGGCTACGCAGGTGCTCGTCCCGCTTGCCGTGGTTGGTATCGACCGAGGCCGCATTGACCGTGACGGACAACTCGACCGACGAGAAATCGTCGCTGTGGCTGTAGCTGCCACTCATTTCATTGAAGCGGCCCGGCATCTTGGCAAAGCCCAAGTGGCTGATCAGGAAGGTCGCTGCTGAGTGCGTTTCGTCGATGGTGTAGTCGGCGGCAAAAGCCGTGGCTGACGACATTAGCGCCAATGCGATAACGGTGTGTTTCATACTAAATCTCCGGTGTGTTTTTAGTGAACCCATACTCCGCCGATCCTCGCTTCTGCAAAATAGGCAAAAACGCACTGGTTTACTGCCAAAAAGGAACGAATGCGCCATTGGACGTGCGCGTAGGCCACCGCCCACGAACTGCAGACATCAATAGCGGGATACCTCTCCAACCCTGTGCTGAATCAGCCGACCAAGGTAATCTTGGCGCAACCTCAATCTGGCGCCCACTATGCAACTCCACCCAAAGTCACGCGAATCCTTGAACCAGCACATCCAGCGTATTGCGGCTTTTTATGCTCAGCACGGGCTAAACCCCACTGGGGGCTTCCACCAAAGCCTTCGAGCCGACGGTCATCACCGTGACCCCGGTACGCATCACCTGGTCAGCAGCTGCCGGATAACTGTCAATTTCGCCCGTGCTGCGCTTTTGAACCCATCGGATGAGTACACCGGCGCCGTGCACCACGGCCTCGAATTTCTCGCCAATCACCATTGGCGTGAGGATGGCCGCGGCTTTCACTGGATGATCCAGGACGATCAGGTGCTGGACACCGATCAGTACACCTACGGCTATGCATTTGTGCTGCTGACCTACGCCAGCGCCGTGAAGTTGGGCATCGACGGTGCCCGCCAACGCCTGGATACGGCGTACCAGCTGATGCAGGCGACTTTTTGGGACGACACTCAGGGTTTGTTCGCCGATCAGCTCAGCCTGACCGACGGCCTATCAGCGTACCGCGGTCAAAACGCCAACATGCATGCCTGCGAAGCTCTGATTCAGGTATTTGAAGCCACCGGCGAACGCGATTTTCTTGACCAAGCCCTTCGCATCGCCCACAACATCACGGTCCGTCAAACCCAGGGCACCGGCGGAGACATTTGGGAGCACTACCAACAGGATTGGACACCGGATTTTGACTACAACCGCGACGACCCCAAAAACCTCTACAAGCCCTGGGGCTATCAGCCCGGACATTTCACCGAGTGGGCCAAGCTGCTGTTGATTTTGGATCACCACACCCAGGCCGGCAGTCGCCAACCCTGGTTGGCTGAGCGCGCCAACTGGCTGCTGGAACGCGCATGGACCGCGAGCTGGGATGCGAACCGGGGCGGGCTGTATTACGGGTTTGCACCCGACGGTCACGTTTGCGATGACGATAAGTATTTTTGGGTGCAGGCTGAATCCATGGCGGCCTATGCCATCGCCGCACAGCGTCTGGGCGGCGCGCTGCATACCGAGCGGTTAGCGGCACTGGCCGACTACACCAACGCACACTTCGTTATTCAACCGTCCTGTGTCTGGCACCGGGTGTTAAGCGCGGACAATCACCCGATGGATGAGTGGGTCGCCCTTCCCGGCGCCAAGTGTGACTACCATACACTGGGTGCCTTTTGGGACATTTTGCAGTACGGCTCCGCTTAGATCGCCCACACCATCAGCGCCGCATACACCAGCAAGCCCACGGCTATCACGGACAGCAACCCTCGCCCCGACAGCGCCACCAGCGCGGCCGCGATGGCTGCCCACATTTGCGGGTTGGCCAGCTGCACGTTGACCTCGCCCCCGCTGACCAGCGCAACCTGCGCCACGATGGCGGTTAATACTGCCACAGGCACGAATTCCAACGCCTGTCGCATCCAATCCGGCAACGAGACGCGACCGGCCAGCGCCAGCGGGATATAACGAGGCAAAAATGTCACTGCGGCCATGCCGCTGATTAATACCCATTCGTTCATGCGCCAGCCCTCATCCGAAGCGCGACCGCGACGACGATCGCGACCAAGGACGACGTCAGCAAGCCAAGCTGGTGCGGCCAGTCGTGAGTCAGCAACATGCCAGCGCCGGCCACGACGGCACAGGCCCACCCCGCGTGATCCTTGATGCTGGCAACCACGACCCCGGTGAAGGCGACCACCATGGCGACCTCCAGGCCCCACTCGTTGATCCTTGGGAACAGCTGCCCGGCCAACAGACCGAGCAAGGTCGCAACCTGCCAGAGGACATACAGACAGAGCG
>CAKZQE010000186.1 GCA_937139465.1 uncultured Gammaproteobacteria bacterium | reverse complement strand
GGATGTCGCCACTGGCCTCCAGGGCGTTCAACCGCTCCCTAAGCGCGGCCGCGCAGGCCAGTGCCGGGTACTCGTTTGCGTGGATGCCGGCTTGAATATAGACAACCGGCACCCCACTGCCGTATACGAGCTGGGTGAGATTAGCCTCGGTGGCGGCGGGCAACGCTTGTTGAACCGATTGGGGCACGATGTAACACCTTGTAATGATTCTCGAGCCCCATGATCGCGCGTTGCTAATCTGGTGTCATTATCAAGAGGTCCTGCATGAGTTTTCTGACACGAGCCACCACGGGCGTCGCGATGATCGCGGTGTCAGCCATCGCCATTGGCGTCGGCGTTTGGCGTTTGACCGACGCCTCGGCACCCTCCGCGAGCGGGCCCAGCGGGCGCGTCGCATCGGTGCCCAAGGTCGAGCTATTGACCCTTGAGGCAACACGCGCGTTTCCCAAGCTGACCGCCCAGGGACGCGTCCAAGCGAGCCAGCAATACCGAATCAACTTTCCAATCAGCGGCACCCTGTTGTCGGTCAGCCCGCAGCTGACGACTGGGCTGCGCGTGAAACGCGGCGAGGAGCTGGCCCGACTGGACCCGACGCCGTTTGAGGACGCTCTGGCCAGTGCCGAATTGAACCTGGCGGGCGCCGAGAACACCCTGCGCGAAGCACGCCAACGCGAACGCCTCGCGATCCAAGAGTACGAAGCGGCACAGCAGCAAACCGCCCTGCGCCGCGGGCAGCTGGAACGGTTGGAGCAATTGCGCACGCGCAACCTGGCCTCGGCGGCCGAGCGTGAATCGGCGCAGCTGGCGCTATCCAGCGCCCGGCAAACTGAATTGACCCGCGACAGCAGCCGAGTCAACGCCGCGGCCGCAGCCGAGCGCGCGGCGCTGGACGTCAAACGCATGCAACTGGCTCGGGATCAGGCCGCACGTAGCTTGGCTGATACGGTCTTGCGCGCGCCTTTCGACGGCGTGCTCGAAGGTGTCAGCGCCAAGGTCGGAGACCGCGTCAGCACCGGTTTGACACTGGGCACCCTGACCGACCTGAGTCAGCTCGAGGTCTCGTTTTCGACCCAAAACCCCAGGGTTATCCGGCTGATGCAGCCCGATGCGCAAGCTCCCTTGCCGCTTGAAACCACGGCCACCTTGACCCTGGGCTCGATTCAATACACCCAGCAGGGCGTGTTGACGCGGGTTGCGTCGACCGGGGACTTGGCCAGCGGTGGGCGCCAGCTGTTCGCGCGCCTGGACGCCGACCCAGAGTCCCTGCTGCGTCCCGGGGATTGGGTCCAAGTCAGTGTGACCGAGCCGCCGCGCGATGATGTCGCCTGGATCCCGTTAAGCGCGTTGAGTGACGATGACCAGGTCTTCAGTGTCGACAACGGACGGCTGCGCGCGCAGACCGTCCTGGTCATGCAACGCACAAATGATCGCGCCCTGATCGAGATGCCCGGCGCACAACACATTGCGTCGGAACTGACACCGCGCTTCGCTGACGGCTTGCCGGTTCAAGTCGCCTCTAGCGAGCCCGAGCCCCCCGTGAGCTTGGATGAGCTCATCGCCTTTGTTGAACAAAACACCCGCATGCCCAGCGCACGTAAATCCGAAATTTTAGACCAGCTGCGTAGCGATCCACCGCCTGCACTGGTCGCCCAGCTCACCGAACGACTCAGGCAACGCTAAGCCATGCTGCGCTACTTCATCCACCACCGCACCCTGGCAAACCTGACATTGGTGATGCTACTGGCGCTGGGTCTATTTAGCCTGGATAAAATCCGCACGCAGTTCTTTCCCGACTTCGTCGTAGAAAATATCCGCATCACCATGGCCTGGCCCGGCGCCGGCGCCGAGGACGTCGATCAGCGTGTGGTCGGTCAGCTCGAACCCGCCCTGCGCGGTATCGACGGCGTCGCCGAATCCACCGCCAGTGCGTCTGAGGGCGTCGCCTCGTTCAGGTTGGAATTCAGTCCGGGCTATGACATGACGGTGGCAATGAATGCGGTCGAAAGCGTTATCAATGACGCGCAAAATCTACCGGATGACGTCGAAACCCCGACCATCACCCGAGGGTGGTTTCGCGACCGTGTCACCAACGTCGTGGTGTATGGGGATTTAAGCCTGGATGCGCTGGAAGCCCGGGCCGAGGAGCTGACCACGGCGCTGTTTGCCCAGGGCATTACCAAAACCAGCATTGAGGGCATCACTGACCCCAAAGTGACGCTCAAATTCGACTCGCAAACGCTTGAAAAATATGGGGTCACCCTGAGCGACGCAGCGGCCAAGCTGGCTGGGTCCTTTGGCGATCAGCCGGCTGGCACCATGGCCGATGACCGTGTGCGCCTGCGCACTCAAGGCCAGTCGCTGGATGCCATTGAAGACTTCGCGCTGATTGCCTTGGATGACGGCACACGCCTGAGCGTTCGCGAACTGGCCACCCTAGAATTTGACGGTCTCGATAGCGGGCTCGCGCTGTATTATCAAGGCGTCAACGCGGTCCAAATCGTGGTCAACCGCGGCGCCGGCGGTGACGCCATCGGCATTCAAGACGGGGTCCAAGCCGCGGTTGATGCCTTCAACGCCAAGGCCGAAGACGGCGTGCAAGCCCGCCTCGTGCGCGCACGCGCCCAAGCCATCAAAGACCGGCTGAGTATCCTGATCGACAACGGCGTCACCGGGTTGATGATCGTCACGGTGCTGCTGTTTTTATTCCTGAGCGTGCGCACGGCGTTTTGGGTCACCGTGGGTATCCCAACGGCCATGCTCGCGACCATCGCCATGATGTATGTGCTCGGGCTGTCGTTGAACATGATTTCCCTGTTCGCGCTAATCATCTGTCTCGGGATTGTCGTGGACGATGCCATCGTCATTGGCGAACACGCCGATCACCTGCACCGGCAGGGCCACACCCCTGCCGAGGCGGCCTATCTGGGCGCCAAACGCATGTTTTTGCCGGTGTTGTCATCCAGCATTACCACCGTCATCGCCTTCAGCGGCATGTTTTTAATCAGCGGCACCTTCGGGCGCCTTATTGGTGACATTCCCATCACCGTCGCGCTGGTTATCACCGCCAGCCTGATTGAAGTGTTTTTGCTGCTCCCTGCACACATGTTCCACGCGCTCAAGGGCGCGGACCATGGTGGCCCAGCCTGGTATGACCGCCCTAGCCTGTGGGTGAACCATCACTTTGACCGGTTCCGCGAGGCCATCTTCAAACCCATCGTGCGTACCGTGGTGCACTGGCGCTACCCGACACTGGCCATTGGTCTCTCCCTGGTGATGGTCAGCGCGGCCGCGCTGATGGACAAGACCGTCGGCTGGCGCTTTTTCAATGCGCCCGAGCGCGGCACCCTGACCGGTAACCTGATGATGGCAGAGGGCAGCACCCGGGCCGACACCCGCGCCTACCTCGACGACATGGCCGAGGCGCTGCTGGCGGTCAACGCTGACTACCAAGCCGAGTACGGACGCGAGGCAGTGCAAAGCTGGCTGTTCCAGGTCGGCGACAATTCGGGCCGCCCGATTTCAGGGTCCGATCGCGTCAATGCAGACCGACTCGGTGGCTTCGATGTTGAATTGATCGACCCGGATTTACGCCCCTACAGCGCTTTTGAGTTCATCCGTAAATGGCAGGCGGCGATTCCAGCCTCCGATAACGTCGACACCCTACAATTCCGCGGTGACCGCCGTGGACCCGGCGGCGACGGAGTGAGTGTGCGCCTGAGCGGCGCCGACTTCCGTACCCTGAAACAAGCGTCCCTGGCGCTGCAGAAATCGCTGAACGCCCTCGAAGGCGTTTCGGCCGTCGAAGACGATCTGCCCTACGACAAAACCGAGCAGATCCTGAGCCTGACCCCCGAAGCTCAGGCCCTGGGGCTGACGGCCACGGGCTTAGCGAAGCAGCTGCGCGATCAGCTTGACGGCATCAGCGCACTCACCTTGCCCGCCGACGGCCAGTCCTTTGAGGTCCGTGTGGCCATCAGCGACGCCGTGCGCAACGACGACTTCTTGCAACAGGCCCGGGTTCCCTTGCCCGGCGGCGACTACGCCGACCTAGCAAGCCTCGCGACCTGGCGCAGTGACCGCGGCTTTGCCAGCCTTCAAGTCGAAAACGGCCAGCGCCTTATTCGAGTCACTGGCGAGCTAGCCGATGACCCCGAACTGCAAGCCCGCATCCAGGCACAAATCGCATCGGACATTCTGCCGGACATCGCCAACGCCTATGGCGTGACCACCGAAATGAGTGGGTTGGCCGAGCAGGAGCGTGAATTCTTAAACGAAGCCGTGATTAGCTTTCTCGCCTGTGTGCTGGCGATCTACCTAACCCTGACCTGGATCTTCTCGTCATGGAGCAAACCCCTTGCACCGATTCTGACCATTCCCCTAGGCATCGTCGGCGTTATCTGGGGGCATTTCGCCCACGGCATTCCGCTGTCGATGTTCAGTGTTGTTGGCTTTATTGGGATGGCCGGCATTATTTTGAACGACACCATTGTGCTGATGGTGCGCATTACTGAGCTGTCCGCCCACCAAAGCTTCCGCTCGGCCCTGATTGAGGGTGCATCGGATCGTTTGCGTGCGGTGTTCTTGACCTCACTGACGACGGTGGGCGGGCTGGCACCGCTACTGTTTGAGACCTCGCGTCAAGCGCAGTTCCTTAAACCGACGGTGGTGACACTGGCCTACGGACTGGGACTGGGCATGGTCCTGGTGCTACTGATGACGCCTGCGATGCTGGCGATTGGGGATGATATTCGCCGCGCATTGCGCAGCGCACGCCGAGCACCGCGCGTGATCGCACGGGCTCGGAGGCTAAACGCTTAGGCCTGGGGGCGCATGGCCGGGAACAGGATGACATCGCGAATGCTGTCCTGATCCAGTAGCCACATGACCAATCGGTCGATGCCGATGCCACAACCGCCGGTGGGCGGCAGTCCGACTTCCAGCGCCGTAACGTAGTCCTCGTCGAAGTACATGGCCTCGTCGTCGCCCGAGTCCTTCTGATCGACCTGGGCTTGGAAGCGCTCGGCCTGATCTTCGGCGTCGTTCAACTCGCTGAATCCATTGGCCACCTCGCGCCCGCCAACAAAGAACTCGAAGCGGTCGGTCAAGAACGGATCGTCGTTGTTGCGCCGCGCCAAGGGGCTGACTTCAGCCGGATACAGGGTGATGAAGGTCGGCTCCATCAGCGTGTCCTCAACGGTTTTCTCGAAGATCTCGATCTGAACCTTGCCCAGCCCGTAGCTGGGTTTGATGTCGATACCCAAACCCCGCGCATAGGCACTCGCGCCGTCCAGGTCGCCCAGTGTCGCCGCGTCAAGCGTTGGGTTCTTTTCCAGGATCGAATCAAACACGCTGATGCGGCGGAAGGGAGCCGTTAAGTCGTAGTCTTGACCACCGGAGGCAAAGCGCAGGCCGTTGTGAGCGCGTTTCGCCGCGGCGCGGATCAACCCCTCGACGTGGTCGATCATGCCGTTGACGTCGGTGTAAGCCTCGTAAAACTCGAGCATGGTGAACTCGGGGTTGTGACGCGTCGACAACCCTTCGTTGCGGAAGTTGCGGTTGATTTCGAACACCCGTTCAAACCCACCGACGACCAAGCGCTTGAGGTAAAGCTCCGGGGCAATCCGCAGGTACATGTCGATATCCAGGGCGTTATGGTGTGTCACAAACGGTCGCGCCGTGGCCCCACCGGGAATGACTTGCAACATCGGCGTTTCAACTTCGAGGTAGTCATGGTCCAAAAAGTAGTTGCGCACGGCGCTGACGATTTGGCTGCGCTGAACGAAGGTCTGTTTGACCTCCGGGTTCGCGATCAAATCCAAGTAGCGCTGGCGGTAACGCTGTTCAGTGTCAGTCAGGCCCTTGTGTTTGTCCGGCAGCGGACGCAGGGATTTGGTCAGCAGCACCGCGTCGGTGGCATGGACTGACAGCTCACCGGTGTTGGTCTTAAACAGGTGCCCTTCGATGCCGACGATGTCACCTAAGTCCCAGGTTTTGAACTGATCGTACAGTCCCTCGGGCAAATCATTTTTGCGCAGGTACGCTTGGATGCGGCCGCTGGTGTCCTGAATCGTGATGAACGAGGCTTTGCCCATAATGCGCCGCAGCACAACGCGACCGGCGATCTTAGTCGGAACCTGTTCGGCTTCCAGCGCAGGCTTATCTTTGGCGCCATGGGCAGCAGCCAAATCCGCCGCCAAGGCTTCGCGACGGTAGCTATTGGGGAAAGCGACACCGGCTTCGCGCATCGCTGCCAGTTTGGCGCGGCGCTCGGCAATGAGTTGGTTTTCATCTACCTCAACGGCGTCCACAGGCGTTTTGTCAGTCATTTATAACCCTTTCTTCAGGCTGGCTTCGATAAATTGATCCAGAGCGCCGTCAAGGACGGCCCCGGTGTTGCTGCTTTCGACCCCGGTACGCAAGTCCTTGATGCGGCTTTGATCCAGCACATAGCTGCGGATCTGGCTGCCCCACCCGATGTCGGACTTGGTGGCTTCCAAGGCGTCGGAAGCCGCACGACGCTTTTGCATTTCCAGCTCGTACAGTTTCGCCTTCAGCATCTTCATGGCGTGGTCTTTGTTCTGGTGCTGGGAACGCTCGGACTGGCACTGGGCGACGGCGTTGGTCGGCAAGTGGGTAATACGCACCGCCGAGTCGGTGGTGTTGACGTGCTGCCCGCCCGCACCCGAGGAGCGGTAGGTGTCGATACGCAAATCCGCCGGGTTGATTTCGATGTCGATGTTGTCGTCGATTTCAGGCGATAGGAACACCGATACAAAGGACGTATGACGGCGCGCGCCTGAGTCAAAAGGCGACTTGCGAACCAGGCGGTGAACGCCGGTTTCCGTGCGCAGCCAGCCAAATGCGTACTCCCCTTCGATGTGGAGGGTCGCGGATTTAATGCCCGCAACATCGCCTTCGGACAGCTCCGTGATGGTGGCTTTGAACTTTTTGTCCTCGGCCCAACGCAGGTACATCCGCAAAATCATGTTGGCCCAGTCTTGGGCCTCGGTACCGCCGGCGCCAGCCTGGATTTCCAAGTAAGCGTTGCTCGGGTCCTGCTCGCCCGAGAACATGCGGCGGAATTCGAGTTTGGCCAAGTGCGCGTCAAGGGCGTCGCACTCGGTTTGGACTTCGTCGACGGTGTCCTGATCGTCCTCTTCGACGGCCATCTCTAAAAGCTCACGGTTGTCCGCGATGCCGCGCTGCAGTGTCTCGAGGGTTTCAACCACCGCTTCAAGGCTGGCGCGTTCGCGTCCTAAGGCCTGCGCGTTATCCGGATCGTCCCAGACACTTGGCGCTTCCAGTTCACGGCTGACTTCTTCCAGACGCTCTTTTTTAACCGGATAGTCCAGATAATCCACCAGCACCGCGCGGCGTTCATCCAAGTCTTTAAGTTGATTAAGAATCGGTGCGATTTCCATCGATGACGACCTGTGCAAAATATAAGCGCGCAAGAATACCACAGCGCCCTAACCCTTTGCTTTTAATCCAGCCAAAATCAATACTGCGCCGAGCGTGAAAAGGAGCAATACATGGCGTCAAATATGAAGGTTCGCCCACTGCGAGCAGCCGACGAACCGCAGTGGCAAGCACTGTTCAGAGGGTACCTGCAGTTTTACAACACCAAACCCGACGAAACCGTTATGGAAAGCACCTTCCACGGCATGCTGAGTGCTGACCAAACCCTGCGCTGCTGGGTTGCCGACATCAACGGCAAGGCGGTGGGCATGGCGCACGTCATTTTACATCCAAGCACCTGGAGCCAAATGCCCGACGCCTATTTGAACGACCTGTTTACAGCGCCTGATTACCGCAAACATGGCGTCGGCCGCGCGCTGCTACAAGAGGTCATCAACACCGGCCATGAAGAGGGTTGGCGCAAGCTTTACTGGAACACGGCCGCGGACAATGAGTCCGCCAAACGTCTTTACCGAAAGGTCGCCAAAGAGACGAGCTGGGTGAAATTCGAGGTCGGTTACTGAATCCACACTCGGTTCATGGCGACACGGCAATCTTCTATGCTGTTGTCGCCCTTCGCCGTCAGGACTCCGCTTAAACGGATAGTCTCGGCGTAATTCTTACGCTCTGTGGCTTGCTTGATAAAAGCCCGTAGTTCGTCAACCGAAATGGCGCTCAATTCGGTCGGGGTCATGCGCAGGCTGGCGAGTTCACTCGACATCGGCGGCTGCCAGCAGCGAACGGATGACCTCAAGGGTGACCTCGGGCTTGCCGTAATCAATCGGCAAGCGGCCGGACTGCTGAT
Organism: uncultured Gammaproteobacteria bacterium; assembly: GCA_937139465.1. GTDB lineage: Bacteria > Pseudomonadota > Gammaproteobacteria > Pseudomonadales > Litorivicinaceae > Litorivicinus. The sequence continues at coordinate 382 of CAKZQE010000186.1, read as the reverse complement.
CGTCCTGCCAGATCAAGGTCGGATAGCCCTGGACCCCCATCGACGCCGCTCGGTTTTGCTGTTCGGTGTGCTGCGCCAGCGTGCGAACGTGACCCAGCTCGGCCACGAAATCGTTTGCCGGCACGCCCAGCTCGACCGCCAATTCCGTTAGGACCTCAGCTTGCCAAACATTGCGCGCCTGCTGGTAATAGGCGCGCTGGATGGCCGCCAGCATATCCAAGTCGGCCACGCCCAGCGCCTGGGCCGCGATAATGGCGCGACATGCAATAAAGGTAGTCCGTGGCGGCAATGGCGATTGCTGCCAATAGTCGTGGTTAAAACGAACGCCGCAACTTTCTTCGATCCGGTGCCAGGTCGACGACAGCATTGCCGCCATGGAAGC
>CAKZQE010000185.1 GCA_937139465.1 uncultured Gammaproteobacteria bacterium | reverse complement strand
TTCAGCGCTTTGTTGAAAGCTACCCAACTCGGCGATTTCCAAAAATGCCTTTAGGTGGCTGATGTTCATTCGTTGCCCCCGATGCTGCATCGAAAAAGTCGATCTAATCTAGCAATTCTATTCGTTGTTGTTGTCGTGTCTAAGTCGCCAAACTGCGCGAAAACAACAAGGTATTTCGCCATGAATTCGCCCGTTCAGATCGACCCCAAGGCCCACCTCGGGGATGTGTTGAATTTGGATCGCTACCCGATCCATGCGCTTGACAGTGATGCTGGCCAGGCCATGTTAGCCGAGGCTCGAGCAGGGCTGGATACGGTGGGTTGCTGTTGCCTCAAGGGGTTTGTGCGCACTGAGGCGCTGGCCGCGATGAAAGCCGAAATCGAGGCGGGCTACGATCAAATATTTTGGTCGGGCAACAGCCACAATCCCTATTTCTCGCTCGACGATGACCGTTACGAGGTGGGCCACCCGCGCCGCCATTTTGAACGGCGTACGAGTGGCTTTTTTAATTCGGACCTGATCGGGCTTGATTCGCCGATGACGCGGATTTACGACAGCGAGTTGATGCGCCAGTTTGTCGGCCAAGCCTTGCGCGATCCGGACATTTATTGCTGGGCCGACCCGCTGGGGCGCAACCCCTATGGTGTCATGAAGCCGGGGGACTACTTTCCTTGGCATTTCGATGGCAACGCCTACACGGTCAGCATCTTGGTTCAGCAAGCCGATGAGGGCGGGGTTTTCGAATACGCGCCGGACCTCAGAAACCCAGAGGACGAGTGCTATGACGATGTGCGCTCGGTGTTGGACGGGGACCGCTCACGGGTCCAGCAGCTGCCATTGAAAGAGGGCGACCTACAAATTTTTAAAGGGCGCTATTCCATGCATCGCGTCACCGAGGTGGTCGGCAACCGCAATCGGTATATCGCCTTGCCAACCTACACCCGGGATCCACAGACAGTGAACAATCCAGAACGCTCCAAGCAAATTTACGGCCGCGCGACGCCGCTACATTGGGAGCGAGCAGCCCTGGCCAAAATTGATAAGCTCAGCGACTGAACCGCCACTCGCTAAAGCGCTCCCGGGCGAACCGAAAGCCGGTTCCGGGTGCGCTTGGCATGACCGCATCGCCTTGATCAATGACCACGGGCTGCTGAAACAGGCCGGCAAACCAGTCCACGTGCTCAACGCTGATGCAGTGCGCCGCCGAGCAGGCGATACACAGGCTGTATTCGGTGAAAATGTGGGTCGAAATAGGAGTGCCAGCGCGCGCGGCTAGGGCCGCGGTTTGGCGCATTTCGGTAAGTCCACCAATGCGTTGCAGGTCTGGCATCAGCACATCGGTGCAGTTCGCATCCAAGATCGCCTGCATGCCGAGCGCGGTGTAGTCCGTTTCACCTGACGCGATGGCAATGGGTGATGCCCGGCGCACGCGTGCTTGGGCTGCCAGATCATGCGCCGGCACCGGCTCTTCAAACCAGCCAATGTCCAGGGGCGCCAACGCAGTTGCCAGCTCAATGGCCTGGGCTTCGGTCAATGACTGATTGGCGTCCACCAACAGTCCAATGTTGTCGCCGATGGCCTCGCGCAAGGCGGTGGCCCGTGCACGATCGCGCTTGATATCGCCGTTGACGCGCAACTTCAGCGCGCGAAAGCCCTGAGC
>CAKZQE010000184.1 GCA_937139465.1 uncultured Gammaproteobacteria bacterium | reverse complement strand
AATGGTGTTACTCATTAGTTTTGTCCCATACGCAGCAGTTGCTGCGACAATTCACGTGCGTCTTTCATGACTTCGACGTTGGCTTGGTATGCCCGCGAAGCGGCAATCATGTCAGCCATTTCCGTCATCACATTGACGTTCGGCGCAAACACATAGCCCTCGGGGTCCGCCAAGGGGTGGCCCGGGTCATAGCGACGGATCGCCGGATCATTGCTTTCAACAATTTCTTTGAGCTGGACACCGATCGGCGAGCCTTCGGGTGTGCCGTTTTGGGTCGCCATAATGTCGGCCCGAATCGTTTCGAATACTGGCTTTTTGGCCTTGTAAACGTCCTCGGCATTGGTCGCCAAGGTCTCAGCATTCGCCAAGTTCGAGGCCGTGGTCGACATCCGCACCTTGTTCGCTTCCATGGCCGACGCAGCCGTCATCATCAAGCGTTCAATACTCATTAGCCGTTAACTCCCCGCAGCGCTTTTTGCAGGCTGCTGAAACGTTTGCTCAAAAACATGTTGGTTGCGTTCATCCGAATCTGGTTTTCCATAAATCGGGCCCGCTCTTGCTCCAAGCTCACTTTGTTACCGTCAAGCGAACCTAGCTTGTTGTCTCGAAAATCAACGTCGCCCGGCTTGATCAGGCCATCCGCCCCGCCCGGCTCCACGCTGAAGTGGCCGTTCTTCGCTGCGGCCACCGCTGCATTGGAGGGCATAGCGCGTGTGCGGTCGTAGACTTTGGCAAAGTCGAAGTCCACCGCCCGATACCCTGGGGTCTCGGCGTTGGCCATGTTGTTAGAAATCAACTGACTGCGCTTGACTCGTAACTGCAAGCCGGCTACCTGGTTTCCTAACGCGTTGTCGAATGAAATTGCCATAAGCTCCTCGCGACGTTGATTTGTCACATCGGAGAGTTTGCAAAGGTTGTGCCAAGTATCGAAAAGCCCGCGACTGCGGGCTTTGGAGGGTGTCAGAAAGCTGACGGTGGCAATAAATTGCCGTTTTATCCAGGAACCGGCATGCCCCTACGAGCGCAAAGCGATCTGATCCATGACTGCCTCGGCCAAGCTGTCGGGTTTGAACTTCGCCACCAATTTGTCCGCACCAACCTTTAAGGCCATGGCCTCGTTGAAGGCTCCCGACAACGACGAGTGCATCAATACATACAAGTCCGCTAGCATGGGATCGGTTTTGATCTCGGCCGTTAAGGTGTAGCCATCCAAGATCGGCATTTCGATGTCCGTCACAATCATTAAAAAGTGATCCGCAGGTTTGCGCCCGGCCGCGGCCATTTTTTTCAGCAAATCGAGGGCTTCTTGACCGTTATTCAATGTGGTGGTTTCGATGCCTAAGCTTTCAAGCGCCCGCTCCATCTGTTTACGGGCAACCGCTGAATCATCGACGATTAACACCCGGCTACCGGTAACGTTCGCGTTCAGCGCTTCTTGTACCAGGTTTTCGCTTACCTCAGCGCCGCCGTAATCCAGCTCGCTCAAGATTCGCTCGACGTCGATAATTTCCACCAATCGGCCGTTGTCCTCGGTCATGGCGGTTAAATAACTGTCTTTTGCCAGTACGGCATCGGGGGCTTTGATTTTGTCCCAGGTGGTGTTGATGATGCGCTCAACGCTGTGGACCAAAAAGCCCTGAACCTGCGAGTTGTACTCGGTGATGATGATGTAGCGATCTTCAATGTCTTGAAGTTCGCCAAATCCGGTGGCCGCGGCCATGTCGATCACGGGAATCGCTTCGCCGCGCAGGTGGGCAATGCCCTTGAGCCGCGGACTGCCGTTAGGAATGGTCGCCAGCTTTGGGCAGCGCAGCACTTCTTTGACCTTGAAGACGTTGATGCCGTAGACCTGTTCGTCGGCCAGCCTAAATAGCAACAACTCGACTCGGTTTTGACCGACGTAATCGGTTTTGGCGTCAACTCGTTCAAACAACCCTGACATGCTATTCCTCTCTGGCACAGGTTTTGCGTAATCCAATCAAACGTCATCAATGCGTCAACGGACCGGCACAGTATAGGTCCGGCGCGACAAGGAGACACCATGAAACGCGTGTTTACAGTGCTAGCGGTGCTGCTTGCACTCCCTGCCCAAGCTAACCTGAACCAATGGTTACAACGGCAGGCCGAAGATTTTCTGAAGTCCGAGATTGGCGGCGATCGCCTCGAGGTCATGGTTCGACCCTTGGACAGCCGAGTCCGACTGCCCGATTGCGAAGAAGCATGGGACTTTAGCTTGAAAGCCAAAAGCCGCGGCAGCGCCATGGTCAAAGCCAGCTGCGGCGTCACGCAGGTTCACCTTTCCGCCACCTATTCCAAATCCATTGATGTGGTGGTCGCGGCGCAGGGCCTGAACCGGGGGGATATCATCGGGCCGAAGGATTTGGAGCTACGAACCATTTTGGAGCGTGAGCTTCGGGGCTCTTGGCACACCGACGTCGATGGCCTGCTGGGGCAACAGGTTAAACGCAACATCCGCCAGGGGGACCCGGTCGTTGGCCGCATGGTTGAGCCACCAACACTGGTCAACCGTGGCGACACTGTAAAACTGCAAGCCGGCACACCGGGCATCAACATTACGGTGCTTGGGAAAGCGTTGAGCGATGCCGTCGAGGGCGAACAAGTCAGTGTCAAAAACCTCGCCAGCGGCCGCACCGTCAGGGGTTTGGTGGTCGCTCAGGGCGTCGTGCGGATGCCTTAAAATATCCCTAAAGAAATGGGGTACACTGCCGTAACAGTGTGAGTACCATCACGGAATCGAGATTATGGCAATCGATATAAATGGCATTGGGGGTCGCCCCCAACAAGTGAACACTCAGTCGACTGAACGTTCGGCTACGGGTGCTTCAACGCAACCGTCAACGGTCGTACCGCTGGCGGCGCCGCAGTCTAACGACTCGGTGACACTTAGCAGTCAAGCCCAAGAAATGCAGGCTGTGCAGGAACGGACCGCGGCGACCAATGAAGTGGACCAAGCGCGTGTTGATGCCATTCGAGCTTCGATCGCCAACGGTGACTTCAAGATCGACGCTAACAAGGTTGCGTCTGCCATGCTAGGCCTGGGCAACGGGTAACTAGATGAATCAGGCAGTGCAACGCTACCTCGCCCTATTGGGCGAAATGGCTCGCAGCACGCAGACACTCGAGCAAATTCTCCTGCTCGAGCGTGACGACATGGCGGCGCAAAATGCATCGTCGGTCAAAACCAACCTCACCAACAAAGTTCAGGCGCTGAAAACCCTCGAAACCAACATCGAGCAACGCCGGCAGCTGCTTACCGATGCCGGGTTCTCGGCTGATGCCGCTGGTCATCGTGCCCTACTGGCTGCCCTACCGGCTCCGCTGGCTGCGCAAATTGACACGGCCGCCCAGCAAGCCGAAGCCGGCATTGAAGCGTGCCAAACCTTGAACCAAGGCAACGCACAGGTGCTACAGCGCCTCAAGCAGAAAGCGGACGCCATCAAAACCGTGATTTCAGGTGGCGAAGGCCAACGTTTGTACGGCGCTAAGGGCAAAACCTCGGCCAGTGGCGGCGGGCGCGCTTTGGGCGAAGCCTAGGAACATCTGCTCCATCTGATTTGACCAAGATTCGCGGTGTGGGGGCATCTGGCCATAACCCGCCTGCCTTCCTTCTCCTGTTTAAACCACGGGCCACTTGCCACTTGCCACTTTTAAGGTTTTAGCGTTGGTTCGGGGCAACGGAATGTTTATCTGCTAGGCAATGCGCCTACTTGCTAACTTCACGAGCATATTTCGGCGTTTGCAGTGGCCCACACAACTGGCAAATTTGATGTCCGGTCCACCGTGTGCGGTGTCGCTCGCACTCATAGGTCACACCGGCCTTGAACCCCCTGAATCGCTCACTGGACGCATGGCCTGTATTCGGTTTGGCATGGTGAAGGAGTCCGGGCGCTGGCTTTTGGTCACCTTCTATCGACTCGCTGGGTTCGCCCTGAGTTTTTCGCAACTTCGGATGCAAAATCCAGTGCTTGTGTGCCGTCGACTCCGACAGCCAACCTTCAATCAATGCCCGGTAATTTCCTCGCGTAGATTTGGAGCCAAATTGTTTGCTAGCGGCCAGACCCAGAACGGCCGTGTGCGGGTTCGGATTGAAGTCGACAGCAGCGCTGAGGCGGTTTGAATCGCAGAAAACAAGGCAGAGCCGATAGTCGCCTTTGGATAGGACAGCGTCAAACAATACACCCTGGTGCCGCGCAAGGATTGTGGTTGAATCAGGAACCATAGGCTTTGGCAGTTGTGAGTTATTGATTCCGGGAAGCTGAATGGCGCCGTTAGCCTTGAGTACGTCGCGAATAATCGCGCGAAGTGCAACATCGAAGGAAAACTCACATGCGGTATTTTTAGCTAGGCTCGTGACCAAGTGTGCAAAATGCCAAGCCTTCACTTTTCCTTGCTTTGCAACAACGGTCATTCCGCACGACCAACACACATAGCCAGCTGCATCGCCGCGCTTCACGCTCGCCACATCTACAATGGAGTTTGTTACCAGGTGGCGCGCAAATGGCATTAAAACTTCGGGCATGCCTCTATTTTCGCTCGTGGTATACGCTGTTTCGGCCTGTGAGCTTGGTAAGCAGTATCAAGGCGCAGTTGGTTATGCCGACAGTTTTAGATTTGTCGCGTCGTACGTTCAAGACACTAACACCAAGACTAGGCTGATGTCAGGGGGTGCAGCGCAGCGAATATCTGTTCGCGAAACCATTGCTGGTCCGGCTTCAAATCATTGCGAACGTGCCAAGCGAGCATCAGATCAGATTCCGCTCCCAGTGGGTGGGCAAAGGTCTGCAATGGGTATAGCCGCGCCAGATCATTGGCTGCAAATTCTGGGACCGTCGCGATCAGGTCGGTTTGTGAAACTAAACGCCCTAGGCTGTTGAAGGTGGACGTCGTCGTCTTCACGAGACGCTTTTTGCCCCTGGCCGCCAACGCTTCATCTACCCAGGTCGACATCAGTCCACTGGGTGAATACAGCGCATGGGTCCCCGCGTCATATAACTCGAATGGCAAAACGTCGCCCTCGCCGACCCCGACATGCTTCAAAAACCCGCCTTTGGCCGCAATGATTTTGAAGCGACTCATCATCGCAGGCGCGGAGCGAACCCAGCCTGGAACACGTTGGCTAAGGCAGATCACCGCGTCCGCACGAAAACGGTCAAGCGGTCCAAGCGGATCGTCAAACTGAATGGGCATCAACTGAAAGCCCGCATGCGGAGCCAGATCCTAAGTACACGAGACGAGTTGCGGCAGTAGGTAGTCCGCATAGAAGTCCGAAGCAGACAAAAAACGCCCTGGCTCAACTACCCTATGCAGCCAGCCGCGCCGACAGCGCTGATACTACGTCAGTCGATTCGCCAAAAGTCCTTAACGACGACGTCACATTGCTACTGGAACTGCACCAGGACGCCGAGGATCACGTGGCTCTTCCGGCGCTTGAGGCCAAAGTTCCGGGCTTAACCGAGCACAATGCAAACGACCATGATCGGCTGCACCGGCTCGTCGAGGGCATTCAACAGCAAACCAGGCAGTTGGAGCCCGGCCAGTCACCCTTGGTCGCCGCATCCCTGTTCGATGCGGTCGGCAGTTTCTAGGCCGATTACCTGAAACACATGGCCGACGAAGAAGACGGCATCAACCAGGTCATCTGGGACGCTTTCAGCGACGAGGAAATCCTGAGCTGGCAGTCTCAGATTATGGATAAGCTCACCCCGGAGCAGAAAATGCTGTGGTTCCGCTTCATTATTCCGGCACTCAACCCCTCTGAGCGTCAGATGATGCTGGGCGGGGTGCGTGAATCCGTGCCTGCGGAAGCCTATGCCGGCATCATTGAGGGCCAAGCCGTTCATGAGCGGCGCTGAACTCGCGCCGCTGGCGTCAGCTAGCGCTCACTTGCCGAGGCCCTGCGGCCCCAGCTTGCTTCCAAGCCTTCTACAGTTGCAACCAGGCTCGCAAGCACGAGGGTGTCATTTGCGTCGCAACATGCTCAAACCCAACCCCGGCTTCGGACCTAGCTATCGCGGCTTTGACGATGCATGGGCTGAGGGCTGGGCTCAAAAGCCAGCACATGTTGACGGATGTCCCGCGCGTACTCTGCTGCATCCAAAATTGCCCTCAATCCCTGAGCAAAACCGACGGTGAACAATCCGGCAAGGGCGGTAAAAAAGCCAGGCGCCGCGGCAGCCGTCACCGAAACGAACTGGTTTTCCAGGCCCTGCGATACGCCGTACAGGCACATCAATACACCCACGACAAAGACCACCCACCCCACGGCCACTTTTATAGCCACAATT
>CAKZQE010000183.1 GCA_937139465.1 uncultured Gammaproteobacteria bacterium | reverse complement strand
TGGAGGTGGCGCCAAATTCACCCTTCAATATCGTCTACAGTGCCAGCGACGCAAACCTGAAGCTGTATTTTACGGACCAGGCCAGCGGAGAGACCCTGCGCTTTGTCGACCTCGACACGGGGTTTTCCAACAGTTATTGGTCAGCTTCACCCTACGGCGGCACCAACATACAGCTGGGCTCGAATGTTGGCGGCGTTTTTGTTCCATATCAGGGAGGCATGGTCGAGGTACGAACCCAGTTTGATAACTGGGGCGATCGCAGCGCGCTCAATTACACACTGTCATTTGAGTTGGTCGACGACTACACCGCGTCGATCAGTACGCGCGGAACCATCGATCCGACGTCCGGGGAGCTCAAAGGTTTCATCGGCGAAGCCAATGATGTGGACTTTATAAAAACGGACTTGGTTGCTGGCACCACCTATATTTTCGAGGCCATGGGCCTGTCCAGTAACCATGGCACGCTCGCCGACCCCGCCCTAAAAATTTACAGCGCCCAGGACCTCAACACGCCCCTGACCACGGTTGATGTCGCCGGCGCTGCCGGGGGCGATGAGCGGGTCCAGGTACTGATCCAAACTTCAGGCACCTACTACCTCGCCGTATCGGACGCCTCGGGTATCTACACCGGATCCTACACCGTCACTCAACGCTCCAAGGACCTGCACTCAGCGGATTTTCAGACAACCGGGCGGCTGACATTTGACTCGACCGGTGCCGCCGTCAGCGCGGGCGAAATTAACACCACTGTGGATCGCGATTGGTTCCGGGTTGAACTGAACGGCGGTCAGTCGTATCAGGTCGAAGCCAAAGGCGCGAGCACAACATCCGGCACGCTACAGAATCCACTGGTTGAGGTCAGAAGCGCGACCGGAATATTGCTGGAGTCCACAAGCGAGGGCGGCATCGGCCAAAACGCGAAGCTAACCTTTACCGCCACCGAGGACGGCTACTACTACATCGCCGCTGCCGCCAGCGGCAACGCCGGGCGCGGCACCTATGAGGTCTCGGTTCGCGGGATCGCTGACGATTTCGCCGGCTCCAGCAGCACCAACGAGGTGCTCGCGATCGACTCAAGCGTCAAAGGCCTGATCGAGTCGAACCAGGACAGCGATTGGTTCCAGGTCGGCTTCTCGGCGGGGCAGACCTACGTCATTAACCTCATCGCGGACGCGACCTCAGCGTCACTGGACCCGATGCGCGACCCCTTTGTATCGGTGCGGGATATTCACGGCCAGCAAGTGGCCTTCGCTGACGACAGCAACGGCGGGTTTAACGCCCAGCTATTTTTCA
>CAKZQE010000182.1 GCA_937139465.1 uncultured Gammaproteobacteria bacterium | reverse complement strand
AACACTTGCGAAAAATCAGATTTTGCAGCAGGCCGGTACCGCGATCTTGGCGCAGGCTAACCAGTCCACGCAGTCCGTGTTATCTTTGTTGCAGTAAGCTATCAGTGAAACGGTGGAGGTTAATTTATGAATCCAGTCACTGCGCAAAACAACCTGGTGCCAACGGCGGGGTCGTTGGGTGTCAGCTCGGTTAGGCCCACACCGGAACCCAGTTCCAACGCGGGCCAAACCCAGGCTTCCTCTCAGGTCGCGACCGAAGTCACTCAGAAAAACATGGAGCGAGTGGTTTCGGACTTGGCACAAGCTGTCAATGGAAAGCTGAATGTCGGACTCAATGTCGACAGCAACACCAATAAACTGGTGATCATGGTAACGGATCCAGATTCTGGCGATTTGATTCGTCAGATTCCCTCTGAGGACGCCCTGGCGCGGGCTGACCGGATACGGGATCTGAGCAATTTGATTTTCGACCAGAAGGTGTAACCCATGGCCGTCATCGACTTTGGCTCGACGGACTACAGCGCGCTGACCAGCTCACTGGTTGACGCGCAACGTCAACAGCGTTTGTCCAGCATACTTGCCCGTGAGGACAAGTACGAAGCCAGAGCCGGTGGCTTATCAACCATGTCGACCGTGCTCAGTAGCTTATCGAGCTCCGCGGCACGGGTTGACTCGCCCGTCGACTTTCGGTCCTACACGGTGTCGAACTCGGAAGATGGTTACGTATCGGTGACCGCGACCGGGTCGTCGGTGCCTGATAATCTGCAGATAGAGGTGTTGAAAGTCGGTAATCCCGACCGCGCCTTGTCCAGCTTTGGTAGCTCATCGGACACCGATGTTGGGGGCGGGTCAGCGACCATTAGTGTTGGCGGCGACAGCTTCACCGTCACCATGGGGGCCGGCTCTGGATCCCTTCAGGAGCTAGCCGCCGAGATTAACGGCAGTTTAGACAACACGGGTGTGACGGCCACGGTGATAAACGATGGTGCGGGCACATCACAACTGTATTTAGCGTCGCACGACATCGGAACGGCGAATAACATTACCTTGTCGGCCACAGGGGGCTTCGCGTCCCTCGGCGCGCTCGATCGCACCAACTTTTCCGACGCACCGGCCTCTGATGCTGAGATTCGGGTCAATGGCGTGACCATAACGAACACGTCCAGCAACACCTTTGACTCGGTGATCCCTGGCCTCACGATCGATGCACTTAAGCTAACGAACGGCACGGAGGGGGCGCCCAGTAGCGTTACGGTGTCGATTGAACCGGATTATTCAGAAATCGTTAGCCAACTGGTCACCATGGTCGCCGACTTTAACGATGCCAGGTCGTTGTTACGCGAGGGACTTGCGTACGACGTGACCACCCGCCAGGCTGGCGCCCTTTATGGGGACGCAACGGCATCCGGGTTAGACCGAAAACTGTCCTCGGTTTTCACGGGGACCTTTGGTTTGGACGGGGCCAACCTTAACGCGCCAACGCGTATCGGCATTGAATTTGACAAGGAGGGCAACCTAACGCTGGACGAAGCCCGACTGACCAGTTTGCTGCAGACCAATTACGACGAGGTCGTGGCCGTTATCTCTGGCGCACCCAGCGGTCAGGGGCAGACCACGGGTATTGCCGATGCGCTCAAGTCACTCGCTGAAGACTTCGGCGGTGCCACGGGCACCCTCGCGCAACAACGTGATGAGTACCTTGAACGTTTAAAGGATATCGATACCCAAAAAACGCGTATCGAAACTCAGCTCGTCAGCTACGAAGCCATTTTGGTGCGTCAGTTTGCGGCACTTGAAGCACTGCAATCCCAGATCGAAGGCACCAGCTCATTCCTGGACGGACAATTTAATCAATCGTCGTCCTAGTTGGACTGTTGCGCTTAAAGGTTTTCCGCTCGCGGTCGATAACCTAACTAAGATGATTGATAGATCTTTGGGAGTTATACCGCGTGACAAACACTCTAGCTGCAAGAAAATACTCACAGGTCGGTGTCGCCAGCCAGGGCGTGAACGCGTCGCCCAGCCGCTTGGTGATGATGCTTCTCGAGGGCGCGATTTCTCGAATCGGCGCGGGGTACGCCGCCATATCAGGCAACGACTTTGCTGGCAAATCCAGAGAACTCAATAAGGCCATCGATATTGTCGCCGGTCTGCGCGCCAGCCTAGATTTCGAGAAGGGCGGTAAAATAGCCAAGAACCTGTCGAACGTGTACCTGTTTGTGGAGCAATCCCTGATCACGGTTATCGCGTCGAACGACCTCAAGCTGCTCGCCGAATGCCGCAACAACCTATCAACGATTCGTGAAGGGTGGACCGCTGTTGTCAATCAATACGATCAGCCAAGCGAGGCTTAGTCTGACCAAAATGCTCGTGCTGGTTGAGCAAGGCCTGCTTGATGAGGCGTCTGCGATTGACGTTGAGCTGGTGGCCTTTTTGACCCGCTCTGACAAATCAAACAGCGAGGTACGGGCGTTTGTGACAGATTTGCTTGCGGCCTATGAGTCCCTGCAGGGCAAGCTAGCCGCTGGAATTGCGTCGACCAAAAGCGAACTCGTCTCCGCCAGCAAACGTAAATCGTCGGTCACCGCCTATCATAAGGCCTCTCGGTACTAATTGTCCGCGTCAAGCTTTTGACATTCCGACCCTGACTGCTACAGTCAATGCACAACAAAGGAACGTCAATGGCTCATCAACACGCTCTGCTACTGATTGACGACGACGCGGCCAGTGCGCGTGATCGCTCATTACTCATGGACTTTGTCGGCGAAACCTACGCCTTAGCCGAAAGCTCCAACTGGGCCGAGTGCCTCGGGTCGGTGGGCGGGATCGAAAACGTTCGCATGACCATTGTCAGTCGCGTCGCTCACTCGAAGTTAGCCCCGGTGCTTACCGCTATTTTGGATGCGGACCCGACCATGCCATTTGTTCGCATCGGCGATCACGATTTGTCAGGTGTTTCTGACTCGGTTAGGCGGGCGTGCATCGCCAAAATCGACGAAAAGGGCGGCTACAACCAGTGGGTCGACGCCACCCATCGCGCCCAAATCTACCGCGAACATCTCGAGCGGGCCTCAAAGGGCGAGCAGCGCGAAGTCCACTTATTTCGGTCACTCGTTGGCACCAGCCGTGCGATCAGCGACGTGCGCGAAATGATGGGCCGCGTTGCTAACTCCGAGGCGACCGTCTTGGTGCTCGGCGAGTCCGGCACGGGCAAGGAAGTCGTCGCCCGCAACCTGCATTACAACAGCGCCCGAAAAGACAAGCCTTTCGTTCCGGTCAACTGCGGGGCTATTCCCGCGGAATTGCTGGAATCTGAGCTCTTTGGTCATGAAAAGGGTGCGTTTACCGGCGCCTTTAGTGCCCGCACCGGCCGCTTTGAATTGGCCCAAGGCGGCACCCTGTTCCTGGACGAGATCGGCGACATGCCCCTCACCATGCAGGTCAAACTACTGCGTGTGCTCCAAGAGCGCACCTTTGAGCGCGTCGGTGGCAACAAAGTCCTTCAGGCCGACGTTCGAATTATTGCAGCGACGCACCGTAATCTTGAATCCATGGTCGCAGAGGGTAAGTTCCGCGAGGACCTCTTTTACCGGCTCAATGTATTCCCGATCGAAATGCCGGCGCTGCGCGAGCGCGCCGAGGATCTGCCGCTTTTGTTGCAGGACCTCATGCGTCGCCTGGAAACCGAAGGGCGCGGCAGCATCAAATTCAACAGCGCCGCATTGATGAGCCTCACTCATCACCCTTGGCCTGGGAACGTTCGAGAACTGGCGAATTTGATTGAGCGCCTGGCGATCATGCATCCCTATGGCGTTATCGGGCTAAAAGAGCTACCCAGCAAGTTCCGTTACATCGATGAAAGTGATGACGAGGAATTGGCGATTATCGAAGCGGCCCAGGCACAAGGTGTGCGGGCGGGGGTCTCCGCCGATCCCGCCGGCGGCCACACGCTGCCGGTTGCTGGGGTTGATCTGAAACATTACCTGGCCGACATCGAGCGCAACCTGATTGAGCAGGCCTTGGAAGATGCACAAGGCGTGGTTGCCCGGGCCGCGGAGCGCCTGAAATTACGCCGCACCACGCTGGTGGAAAAAATGCGTAAGTACGAGCTGAACGCCGAAAAGTAGACTGGCACGTATCCTGCTTTAACCCGATCAAGTCCGATTTCTTGACGGGGTAGGGAATGTCCAACTTAGCATTACTCACACCAACGCAATCTGAAGCACGCTTTGACTCGCTCATTGATGTGTTGCCAGATGCGGTGTTGGTGGTCGGCGCCGACGGCCGGATTGAACAGCAAAACCCCGCCGCACTGACCCTACTAGAGGTCGATTTGCTGGGTGCCGTTTGGTCCGGTGCGATTGCCACGCTATTTGCCCCCAAAGCCGACGACGGACACGAAATTTCCCTAGTGAACGGCCGTCAGGTGTCGTTGAAGACGGTGGCACTTCCAGCCGGGGACGGCCAGTTGGTGGTCATGACCGACATGAGCCAAACCAGGGCCCTTCAGCGTGCCCGTGCCCACCAGGATCGACTGGCCCAAATGGGTCAGATGGCCGCGTCATTGGCCCACCAAATTCGGACGCCGCTGAGCACGGCGGTATTGTACGCCGAACAACTCAGCGCGCCCGAGCTGATGGCCGACCAGCGGCGCCGATTCGCTGATCGCCTATCGGCCAGCCTGACCGGATTGTCGGCCCAACTGGATGACATGTTGAGCTACTCCCGTGGCGAGCTGAAGCGCGATGACCGGCTGAGTGTCAGTGAATTTTGGCGCGCGTTACGCCATAGCATCGATGCGCTGCTTCCGGCTAATGCAACCAGCACCTACGCACTGGACGAAAGTCTGCGCCCCATGCGCATTGCAAAGGGGGCGCTGACTGGCGGCATTCTTAACTTGGTTCGCAACAGTATTCAGGTCGCCGACAGCCGCGGGCGTCAGTTGAGCCTAACCCTAGTCGGGCGTATTGATGATGACACCCTAGTGCTGAGCCTTACCGATAACGCCGGCGGCTTAATGGGATTGGATGCTCAGGAACTGGTACAGCCGTTCAAAACAGCCCGGCGCGGCGGTACTGGGTTGGGCCTTTGCGTGGCCGACGGCATCATCCAGGCCCATCAGGGCTCGATGACCCTTCAGGAACTGCCCGGTGGGTTGCGTATCGATCTACGGGTGCCATTGGATACGCCATGAGTCGGATCCTATTAATAGAAGACGATCCGGGGTTGGCGGAGGCGCTGATTGATGTTCTGGACATCCAGGGTCATGCCGTCGTCCATTGCAGCGATGGCGCGTCTGGGATCGCGGCGCTGGGTGAAGCGGACCTCGTCTTGTCGGATATTAATTTGGGCAAAGGCCCCGATGGCTTTAACGTCCTGACGGCCGCGGCCACTCAGGCCCCCGGCACCCCCGTCATTTTGATGACTGCATACAGCGATGTGCGCGGTGCCGTAAACGCCATGCAGCTGGGCGCCCGTGACTATTTGGCAAAGCCGTTTAAGCCCAGTGAACTGGACCGGCTCATCCAGCGCCATACCCGTGCGACGCAGGCGGATCCCATCGCCGAATCTGACAGCGCTAAACAGGTGTTGGCACTGGCCAAACGGATCGCCGCCAGCGACGCCAGCGTAATGATCAGCGGAGCCTCAGGAACCGGTAAAGAGGTGTTGGCCCGCTACATCCATCAGCACTCGACCCGGGCCGATGGTCCTTTCATCGCGATCAACTGCGCGGCCATCCCCGAAACCTTGTTGGAAGCGACCCTGTTTGGTTACGAAAAGGGGGCGTTTACCGGTGCCACGAAGCGCATGCCGGGCAAGTTTGAGCTGGCCCAGGCTGGAACGCTGTTATTGGATGAAGTCACGGAAATGGACATTGAGCTGCAATCGAAGCTGTTGCGCGTGCTTCAAGAGCGCGAGCTGGAACGATTGGGCTCAACCGAAACCATCGGCGTGGACGTTAGAATCATTGCCACCAGCAACCGGCTGTTGTCCGAGGCCGTCAGTGACGGGCGCCTGCGCGAGGACCTTTATTACCGTTTGAACGTCATGCCGTTGGCATGGCCGACGCTGGCCGAGCGGCCGGCGGACATTATCCCCCTGGCCCGTCACTGCTTGGCTAAGCACGCCGCACAATCCGGCGTTGCCTGCCCTGAATTGTCCCCCGGTGCCGTGGCGGCCCTGCAAAACCATGGCTGGCCCGGCAACGTCCGCGAGCTGGACAACACCATGCACCGTGCCTTGGTGTTATGCGTTGGTGGACAGGTCGCGCCGGCTGACTTGCTACTGGATGGCCTGATGCCGCCAGTCCCCACACAATCCGACACCATCGTGGATAACCCACCACGGGCGCTTGCTGAATCCAACCAACGCGCCGAATGGGAGAGTCTGAAAGCGGCCTTGGATGCTGAGGGAGGGCGCAAGGAGAAAGCCGCGCAACGCCTCGGGATCAGCCCGCGCACCCTGCGCCATAAGCTCGCCAAATATCGCGAACAGGGCATGGCGATCTAAAACTGGCACACAACCTGCATTGTTCTGGCTACGAGAGTAAAACGTCAGGAGAATGACACATGGTTGAACGCGCCGACATTTCCAGTGTGTTAACCCAAATCCGAAGCATGCAGTCGCAAATGCCGCGACCGGAAGGCGTCACTTCGCCGATAAACCCGGGTGTTGGCGGAGTATCCTCGACGCAGAAAGCGGGCGCTCCTGGCTTTGGCGAGATGATGTCCAACGCCATTAACGAAGTAAACGGACTGTCGAAAACCTCTGGCGAGCTGCAAAACGCCTACATGCGCGGTGACGAAGGCGTCGACCTGGCCCGTGTTATGATCGCCATGAACAAATCCAGTGTCGCCACCGAAGCCCTCATTCAAGGTCGGAACCGTTTGGTTCAGGCTTACGAATCCATCATGAAAATGCCCATTTAAGGATCTGACCCATGGCTGCTAATTTACCCGAAGCGTCATCGCCCGATTTCTTGTCTGGGCTCGGCAACCTCACCCTAATACGTCAGCTTGGCCTGATGATCGGCCTTGCAGGGGCTGTAGCCCTCGGTGTCTGGGTGGTGATGTGGAGCCAGGAGCCGAGCTGGCGTCCTTTGCTGCGTGACATTCACACCACGGATTCCGCAGAGGTGACCTCGATTCTGGGCTCGCAGCAGATCCGCTATAAAATTGACAGCAACGGCCAGCTGTTGGTCGACGAAGCTGGCTTCCATCAGGCTCGTATTGCTCTCGCCGGCGCTGGTATCACCGATCAGCGCGACCTTGGTTTTGAAATATTGCAGCAAGATAGCGGCTTCGGCACCAGCCAGTTCATGGAAAACGCCCGCTACCTGCGCTCCATAGAGGGTGAGCTCGCTCGCACCATCACGTCCTTTCGTCAGGTTCGTGGCGCCCGTGTTCACTTAGCCGTGCCACGGCAGTCGGTGTTCGTTCGCGATCGCCGGCCACCCTCGGCCAGTGTGTTTCTGGAGCTGTCAGGCGGCACGCCGATTTCCAATGGCCAAATACAAGCGGTGGTCAATTTGGTCGCCAACTCGGTGCCTGAATTGACGCCCGATGCGGTTAGCGTTGTCGACCAGCGCGGTCGTTTGCTCAGCGCGCAGTCCGATGATCCGGGCATTCAGCTTGCAGCACGCCAACTCAAATATCAGCAGGAAGTCGAGGACCGTCTGCGTCTGCGTGTGGAATCCTTGTTGAACCGCATTGTTGGGCCTGATCGCTTCCGCACTGAATTGACGGTTGCGATGGACTTTACGCAAGTTGAAACCGCCGTCGAGAGCTACGACCCGACCAAGTCCGTCGTCCGCAGCCAGCGCGTGGTCAGCGAAGGTGGCGCATCGACTTCAACCGTTGGCGGTGTCCCCGGGGCGCTAAGCAACCAGGCCGTAGACGAACCTGAAGAAGGCGAAGCCAATGCAGACGGTGGCGAAAACGCTGCACAAATCGCCGCGGCTCAGTTCAGTACAGGGGTTCAAACGGGCAAGGACGGCAAGTACGAAGAGGTCAAAAACTTCGAGCTGGAACGTCAAATGACCTATCGCCGCGGACAGCAAGGTCAAATCATGCGCATGTCGGTGGCGGTGGCCGTCGATGACATTGTCTCAGTGGACCCCGACACCGGCGAAACCCTCCGTGAATCCTGGACCAAGGCTGACCTTGAACGCCTTGAGCGCCTGGTGCGCGAGGCCGTTGGCGTCAGCGAAAACCGTGGCGACACCCTCAGCATTGAGAACACACCCTTTGCCGCGCTACCGGCCGAAATGGAAGGCGCAGAAACGCCGATTTGGCAACAGCCCTGGGTCCTTAACTTGGCCAAGCAAGCCGCCGGTGCGCTGTTTGTCTTGTTCCTCGCCTTTGGTGTACTTCGTCCCTTCCTCAAGCGCGTGACTGAAGTGGGCGCTCCCGGCATGATGGTGCCCGCAGGGGCCACTGCCGGTGGCATGGGTGACGACGGTTCGTCGGCGCCTTCCAGCAGCAACTTGCTGGGGTTACCCGGCCCCGGGTCCAGCACCAAAGAAGCGGATGTGGATTTGCCCGGACGTAACTCCGGCTATGAAAAACAACTAGACGCCATCCGCTCGCTGGTGGCCGAAGATCCGGGCCGCGTCGCCCAAGTGATTAAAGAATGGACGGTTGAGGAATAATTATGTCGGCACGCATTGAACAAGCGGCGATCTTGCTAATGACCCTTGGCGAGTCCGACGCCGCTCGGATCCTAAAACAAATGGGGCCAAAAGAAGTGCAGGCCGTGGGCGCTGCGATGGCATCACTAGGCAGCATTCAGCGCAGCCAAGTCCAGGAAGTGATGGGGGACTTTCTGGAAGCCGTCAGCAACCAAACTGGCTTAACCAGCGAATCGGACAGCTTCATTCGCAATATGATGACCGAAGCCCTGGGTAGCGAAAAAGCCAACGGACTGATTGATCGCATCTTAGTCGGCGCCAATACCAAAGGCCTGGATACGCTTAAATGGATGGACGCCCGCGCCGTCGCGGAACTGATCCGCCACGAACACCCGCAAATTCAGGCCATCGTTGTCAGCTACCTTGACCCAGACATGGCCGCCCAAGTGCTCGGCGTGTTCGATGAACGCGTGCGCGTAGACCTTATTATGCGCATCGCCAACCTAGACCAGATTCAGCCCCAGGCCCTTCAGGAACTGAATGACATTCTGGAAAAACAGCTCAGCGGCAATAGCGGCAATGCGACCACCTCGATTGGCGGTATCAAAACTGCAGCCAACATCATGAACTTCGTCGATAGCGCAGCCGAAGCCAGCATGATGGAGCAAATCCGTGAGGCCGACGAGCCGCTTGGCGATCAGATTCAAGAGCTCATGTTCGTATTCGAAGACCTTAAAAACATCGAAGATCGGGATATGCAACGCTTGCTCCGTGATGTCGATAACGACGGTTTGCTGTTGGCCCTCAAGGGCTCGGACGACGAGCTCAAAGGCATGGTGTTTCGCAACATGTCTGAGCGCGCCGCCGAGATGCTCAAGGACGATCTGGAAAACAAAGGGCCGGTCAAGGTGTCCGAAGTGGAAACCGCACAAAAAGACATCCTCACCCTGGCGCGGAAGCTGGCCGACGATGGCGAATTGAACCTCGGCGGCGGTGGCGGCGAGGACATGCTGTAAATGTCACGTTTTGAATGGCCTT
>CAKZQE010000181.1 GCA_937139465.1 uncultured Gammaproteobacteria bacterium | reverse complement strand
TTCTTTACCGAAGCTGACGATACCGCTGATGTCCGCACGAATCGCAGCGCCCTTCGGACGACGCGCTTCGAACAAGTCAGCAACACGCGGCAGACCACCGGTGATGTCACGAGTCTTCGAGCCTTCCTGCGGCATACGGGCAATAACTGCACCGGTACCGACCGTGTCACCGTCTGACAGTGACACCAAGGCACCGCCCTGGAGCTGGTACTGAGCGATCGGCTCGTCAGACTTCTTGGCATCCGCTGCGTACAGCTGGATTAAGGGCTTGATGTCCTTACCAGCGACCGGACGGTCTTTACCGTCCAGCACTTCGATCATGCTCATACCGGTCAGATCATCGGTTTGGACCTTAATGGTGATGCCTTGCTCCATACCTTGGAATCGAACGACACCGCCCTTCTCTGTGATCAAGGGGTGCGTGTGCGGGTCCCAGGTAGCAACGGCAGCACCGGCGTCGACCGCTGCGCCTTCCTTGCCCGAAATCACGGCACCGTAGGGGAGCTTGTACGCTTCGCGCTCACGGCCCTGAGCGTCGGTGATAACCAGCTGTCCAGAACGAGAAACCGCGACTAGGTTGCCGTCTTCGCGTTCAACCGTTTTCAGGTTGATCAGCTTGATGGTACCACCATGCTTCACTTCGATACGGTCGGCAGCAGAGGCTCGGCTAGCCGCGCCACCAATGTGGAACGTACGCATGGTCAGCTGTGTACCCGGCTCACCAATTGACTGAGCCGCGATGACACCCACGGATTCACCGACGTTGACCTGATGGCCACGACCCAAATCACGGCCGTAGCAAGCGGCGCAGATCCCGTGATATTCCTCACAGACGATGGGTGAACGCACCAGAACACGGTCAACACCCATGCCCTCTAGGCGCGCCACTTTAGTTTCATCAAGCAAGGTTCCGCGCTCGAATACGACTTCGCCAGTCGCCGAGTCAGCGACGTCTTCGGCCACGACACGACCCAACACGCGCTGTGCCAGCGGCACAACAACGTCGCCGCCTTCGATCAACGGCGTCATTTCAACACCGTCTTGCGTGCCGCAATCTTCAGCCGTGATCACCATGTCCTGCGCCACGTCAACCAAACGACGCGTCAAGTAACCCGAGTTCGCCGTTTTCAGTGCGGTATCGGCCAAACCTTTACGAGCACCGTGAGTCGAGATGAAGTACTGAAGTACCGACAGACCTTCACGGAAGTTAGCCGTAATGGGGGTTTCAATGATCGAGCCATCCGGACGGGCCATCAGGCCACGCATACCGGCGAGCTGACGAATCTGAGCCGCACTACCACGAGCACCCGAGTCAGCCATCATGAACACGCTGTTAAAGCTGGGCTGCTCGACTTCGTTGCCGTCTTTGTCGATGACGGTTTCTTTGCCGATCCGCTCCATCATCTTCTTGGCCACCATGTCGTTTGCACGGGCCCAGATGTCGACAACTTTATTGTACTTCTCGCCTTGGGTTACGAGGCCCGACGCGTACTGTTGTTCGATCTCTTTAACTTGCTCTTCGGCTTCGCCGACAATCTGCGCTTTGGCATCCGGGATCTCGAAGTCGTTCACACCAATCGACGAGCCCGAGCGGGTCGCGTAGGCGAAACCGGTGTACATCAATTGGTCAGCGAAAATCACCGAGTCTTTCAAACCGACGCGGCGGTAGCATTCGTTGATCAACGACGAAATGGCTTTTTTCGTCATGTCGCGGTTAACGAGATCGTAGCCCAAACCTTCCGGCAGAATGTTCGACAACAAGGCACGGCCGACCGTGGTCTGAACGATACGCTCTCCCTCGGTGCGGTTGCCTTCCAGGTCGATATTAATGTCGTAGATACGGACCTTAACGCGGGCCTGCAGGTGAACCTTACGGGCACCATAAGCTCGGGCGACTTCATCCGTCGAGGCGAAGGCCATGCCGTCGCCTTGGGCGTCAAAGCGTTCACGAGTCATGTAGTACAGACCCAAGACCACGTCCTGCGAAGGCACGATGATGGGCTCGCCGTTAGCCGGCGACAGTACGTTGTTGGTCGACATCATCAGCGCGCGGGCTTCAAGCTGCGCTTCGATGGTCAGCGGCAGGTGGACCGCCATTTGGTCACCGTCAAAGTCGGCGTTGTACGCGGCACAGACCAAGGGG
>CAKZQE010000180.1 GCA_937139465.1 uncultured Gammaproteobacteria bacterium | reverse complement strand
CCCGCTTTGTGGCCGGCTCCATAGGCCCGACCAATAAAACAGTCAGTATGTCCCCCGATGTCAATGACCCAGGATTTAGGGCCATTACTTTTGATCAGCTAGTGACCGCCTACAGCGAGCAGGTGCGCGGTTTGATTGAGGGTGGGGCAGATGTGCTGCTTATTGAAACAGTTTTTGACACCCTTAACGCCAAAGCCGCCCTTTATGCCACCCAGGAAGTTCTGGATGACTTGGCTTTAGACTTGCCCATTATGATCAGCGGCACCATCACCGATGGCTCGGGTCGAACCCTGTCGGGCCAAACCGTCGAGGCCTTCGTCAACTCGATCCGCCATGCCAACCCGATTTCGGTTGGGTTGAACTGCGCCCTGGGCGCCGCTGAATTGCGACCCTGGCTGCAGGAGCTGCACAAAACCTGCGAATTCCCCATCAGCGCACACCCCAATGCGGGTCTGCCAAACCAGTTCGGCGAGTACGACCAAAGCGCCGCCGAAATGGTCGACATCGTCACCGAATTCGCCGACGCCGGCTGGCTCAACATCATCGGCGGGTGCTGCGGCACCACCCCAACCCACATCCAAGGCTTGGTCGAGCGGTTGCGCGGCACCACACCGCGTCCGCCGACGCAACGACCACCTGCCCTGCGCCTGTCCGGGTTGGAACCCATGACCCATGGCGAGGGTGACCTGTTCATCAACGTCGGCGAGCGCACCAATGTCACCGGCTCCGCACGCTTTCGCAAACTGATTCAGGCCGACGACTACGACACCGCGCTGGAAGTCGCCCTGCAACAGGTTGAAAGCGGCGCCCAGATCATCGACATCAACATGGACGAGGGCATGCTCGACGCCGAGGCGGCCATGGTGCGGTTTTTGAACCTGCTGGCGGCGGAACCGGACATCGCACGCATCCCAGTGATGCTGGACTCCTCGAAATGGAACGTGATCGAAGCCGGCCTTAAATGCGTGCAAGGCAAAGCCGTGGTCAACAGCATCAGCCTGAAAGAAGGCGAAGCGCCGTTCCTCGAGCAGGCACGGCTGCTGCGTCGCTACGGCGCCGCCTGCGTCGTTATGGCGTTTGATGAGACCGGCCAAGCCGACACCCGCGCGCGTAAAGTCGAGATCTGCCAGCGCGCCTACGATTTGTTGGTCAACACGGTTGGCATGGACCCGAACGACATTATCTTCGACCCCAACATCTTTGCCGTGGCCACGGG
>CAKZQE010000179.1 GCA_937139465.1 uncultured Gammaproteobacteria bacterium | reverse complement strand
AGCGCACGTCTGGCGATCGAAGCCAGCCATCGCGACTGGTGGTACAAGTACGTCGGCTTGGACGGCGAAATCATCGGCATGGACAGCTTCGGCGAGAGCGCGCCCGCGGGCGATCTGTTCGAGCACTTCGGAATCACTGTTGAGGCCGTGTTGGACGCCATTGAGCGTCTGACAGAACTGTTCGACGAGTGAGCAGTGGTGCTGCCCTGCGCATCGGCATCAACGGCTTCGGCCGCATCGGCCGGTGCGTTTTTTGGGCGCTCCACCGCCGCGGTCTAGCTGATCAAATTCAACTCGTTCAGGTTAATGACCCGGGCGAGTTGGACACACTGCGGCTGTTGGCTAGGTACGACAGCACCCACGGCCGCTTTGATGTACCGGTGACCTCGACGGATGATGGGTTTGTCGTCGCCGGCCAGCGTACGCGCTTTTCCGGCGCTGAATCGGCCGAGGACATCGAATGGGATGACCTGGACCTGGTGATGGAATGCTCCGGTCGCAACCCTGACCGCCAGCGCGCGCTGGTGCATTTGGCCCGGGGCGCTCGTCGCGTCCAGGTGGGCGCACCCGCGGGGCCTGACATGCCCCTGACACTGATTCGCGGCATTAATCACGATCAGCTCATTGATCAAACCCACTTTTCCCTCGGATCGTGCACCACCAATTGTTTGGGCGTGGTGTTTCAGGCGCTGGCGGGACTGGACATTGTCAGCGGCACTTACACCACCATCCACAGCTACACCAACGATCAGGTGCTGGTTGACGTGGCGCATCGCGACCCCAGGCGCGCGCGCGCCGCGGCCCAGTCCATGGTGCCCACCAGTACCAATGCCTTGAACGCCCTGGAATGGGTGATGCCGGCCATCGCCGGTAAAGTGGCGGGGTACTCCATGCGCGTACCGACCCTCAACGTAAGTTGTGTGGATATGACGCTGCAATTGTCCGAAGCTATGTCGCGTGACGATATAGAACAGCGCTGTCGCGCCGCCGCCGAGGGCGCGCTGGCGGGCTTGCTGGCGGTCAGCGACGAACCGCTGGTCAGTACAGATTTCAACGGCCACCCCGCGAGCGCCATTGTCGACCTGGATCTACTTCAGGTCACTGGCAGCTTGGTGCGGATTGTGGCTTGGTATGACAACGAGTGGGGGTATGCGAACCGCATGCTCGATACCGCTTTGCAAATTAAAGCACTGAACGCCAAGGAGATTGCGTGAAACGAATGACCGACCTGGACCTCGCTGGACAGCGAGTGTTGATCCGCCAAGACCTCAATGTGCCCATCGTCGACGGTGCGGTGGCATCGGATGCGCGTATCCGCGCGGCGTTGCCGACATTGCGGTTGGCCCTGGAGGCAGGTGCGGCGGTGTTGGTTATGTCGCACCTAGGTCGTCCCGTTGAGGGGCAGCCTGACGACGCCTTCAGCCTGGCGCCGGTCGCAGAGCATCTTTCAGGCTTGCTAGGTCAGCCCGTGCGTTTGGTCAAAGAGTGGATTGATGGTGTCACCGTCGCCCCGGGCGAGATCGTCCTGTGTGAAAACGTTCGCTTCTTGGCCGGGGAAAAAGCTGACGATCCGGCGTTGGCGGCCCGCATGGCGGCGCTGTGTGATGTCTATGTGATGGACGCGTTTGGCACCTCACACCGGGCCCAGGCATCGACTCACGGTGTCGGTCTCAAGGCCCCGGTGGCCTGTGCCGGTCCGTTGCTCGCCGGTGAACTGGACGCCCTTGAAAAGGCCCTGACGTCGGTGGCGCGGCCGCTCTACGCCGTCGTGGGTGGCTCGAAAGTGTCGACCAAACTGGACGTGCTGAACCGCCTGTCCGAGCTGTGCGACGGGTTGATTCTCGGTGGCGGTATTGCCAACACCTTTTTGGCAGCGGCGGGCCACCCGGTGGGCGCCAGCCTGTACGAGCCGGACCTGATTCCCACCGCCCAAGCGCTGATGGCGAAAACGGACATTCCGTTGCCCACGGACGTGCGTGTCGGCAAGGCGTTTTCTGCGGACGAGCCGGCGGTGGTTAAGGCCCTAGGCGACGTGGCTGACGATGACCAAATTTTGGACATCGGCCCGGACAGCGAAGTGCAACTGCGCGACCAAATCATGCAGGCCGGCACTGTGTTGTGGAACGGGCCGCTGGGCGTGTTTGAGTTCCCTAACTTCGCGTCAGGCACGGAAGCCCTAGGTCGCGCGATTGCCGACAGCAGTGCGTTTTCACTTGCTGGTGGTGGTGACACCCTGGCGGCGATTGATCAGTTTGGGCTGGCCGATGACATATCGTACATCTCGACCGGGGGCGGCGCGTTCCTCGAGTACGTGGAAGGCAAAACGTTGCCCGCGGTGGCGATGCTTGCCATGCGCGCTCAGGACTAATGGATTAACCGATAAAGGACGTTAAGTATGGCTCTTATCAGTATGCGTCAAATGCTCGATCACGCCGCCGAGCGCGGCTATGGCGTGCCGGCATTCAACGTTAATAACCTGGAGCAGATGCGCGCCATCATGGAAGGCGCCGATCGCACCGACAGCCCTGTGATTGTTCAGGCCAGTGCTGGCGCCCGTAAGTACGCGGGCTCGAACTTTCTGCGGCACATGATTCTGGCGGCGATCGAAGAATTCCCGCACATTCCCGTGTGCATGCACCAGGATCACGGTGCCTCGCCGTCGGCGTGTCAGCGCTCCATCCAGTTGGGCTTTAGCTCGGTCATGATGGACGGCAGCTTGCTAGAGGATCAAAAGACCCCGGCCAGCTATGACTACAACCTCGAAGTAACGCGCCGCACCGTCGAGATGGCGCATGCCTGCGGCGTGTCTGTCGAGGGCGAGCTGGGCTGCCTGGGTAGCTTAGAAACCGGCCAAGCTGGCGAGGAAGATGGCGTCGGGGCCGAGGGCACCCTCAGCCACGAGCAGATGCTGACCGACCCCGAAGAAGCGGCTGACTTTGTCAAACGCACGGGCGTGGACGCGCTGGCGATTGCCATTGGCACCAGCCACGGCGCCTATAAGTTTACCCGTCCGCCGACGGGCGATGTGTTGGCGATCGAGCGCATTAAGGCCATCCACCAGCGCCTGCCTGATACGCACCTGGTGATGCACGGTTCGTCGAGCGTGCCCCAGGAGTGGCTGGCGATCATCAACGAGCACGGCGGTGACATTGGCGAGACCTATGGCGTGCCGGTTGAGGAAATTCAGCAGGGCATCAAGCACGGCGTGCGCAAGGTCAATATCGATACCGACCTGCGCTTGGCGTCAACCGGTGCGATTCGCCAGTTCATGGCGGCCAACCCCAGCGAGTTTGATCCGCGCAAATACTTGAAGGCCTCAATGGATGCGATGCGCGACATCGTGATTGCACGCTACGAAGCCTTTGGCACCGCCGGCAATGCCAGTCGTTTGTCGCCCGTTAGCCTGGAAACCATGGCGGAGCGCTACCAGTCGGGTGACCTGGACCCCAAGGTCAACTAGGCCATGGCCGCGCGGCCATTTGATCCGGATAAGTTACGCGCCGCCCTGGCGCCGTTTCCCGGCCCATTGCCGCCGCGGCTGACTGAATTTTTGGCCCACTATGGGCTGACACCGGCCGCCATGGGTGTGGTGTCGGCACCGCAGCACGAGCTGTGTACCTATCGGTTTGAAACCGATCAGGCCCGTGGCGAGCTGCTCCTGGTCATTGGCTATCTGGACCATGTCGGCCTGTTCGCTAGCTTGATCCGGCAGTGCCTTGAGCGCGGCTACAACGTCACGGCCTTTGACCTGCCGGGTCAGGGCTTGTCCTCGGGTGCGCGTATGCGCGTTGATGATTTTGCCCGCTACCGCGAGGCTCTTGAGGCGGTGATCGCGACCTTGCCGGCCAATGGGTTGCCGCGGGTCGCGATGGGGCAATCCACCGGCGGTGGTGCGCTGCTGGATTATCATCAGTTACACGGCATGGGTTCGTTCCAGCGCATGTTGCTGCTTAACCCCCTGGTGCGGCCCTATGGCTGGGCCTACCTGCGCTGGGTCCACTGGGCGCTGAAACCCTGGTTGCATGAAATCCCGCGCGCGCGCAGCGATGGCACCCACGACCCCGTGTTCAACGAATTTTTGCAGCACGGCGATAGCCTTAAAAGCCCGGTGATTCCGACGGCCTGGCTGACCGCGATGGTGGCCAATATGCATGCCTTTTTGGCGTTAAAGCCAACAGACGGCGAGGGCATTGTTGTGTTTCAGGGCACCGATGAGCGCACCGTGGACGCGCCCTGGAACCTTCGCCAGATTGTGCGCAAGTTTCCGGGTGTGCGGGTGCACTGGATTGATGGCGCGCGCCACCATTTAGCTAATGAGTTGCCGGTGTACCGCCAGCCCGTTTTGGACGAGCTGGCGAAATCACTGCCTTAGAACAGGCGCCGCACGCTGATGGTGTGCGCAATCGACTGTAGGCGATCCATTGCCGCTTCCGAGCTGGAGGCGTCAACGTCAATGACCACGTAGCCAATGGCATCATCGGTCTGAAGGAACTGCGCACCGATGTTTATGCTCGCTTCGGCGAACACCGAGTTAATGGCACTCAAAACGCCGGGCACGTTTTCGTGAACGTGCAACAACCGGTGGTGGTTGGGGTGCGGCGGCAGCGCGACCTCGGGGAAGTTGACGCTGGTCAGGGTCGAGCCGTTGTCCGAATAACGAATCAGTTTTTCCGCCACTTCGATGCCGATGTTGACCTGGGCTTCCATGGTCGAGCCACCAATGTGCGGGGTCAGCAAGGCATTTTCAAAGTCGCGCAGGGGGCTGATGAACTCGTCGTCGTTGCCCTTGGGCTCGACCGGGAAAACGTCAATCGCGGCGCCCAGTAGGCGCTCTTCACGCAGGGCGTCGGCCAGTGCGTCAATGTCGACCACGGTGCCTCGGCTGGCGTTGATCAACACGGCGGTGTCTTTCATCGCGGCCAGTTCGGCGGCGCCAATCATGTCTTTGGTGCTGTCCAGCTCGGGCACGTGCAGGCTGACAACGTCGGATTTTTTCAGCAATTCCGCCAAGGGCACTTGGCTTGCGTTACCCAGCGGCAGCTTCGACACCATGTCGTGGAAGATGACGCGCATGCCCAGGGACTCTGCGAGCACGGATAGCTGCGAACCGATAGAGCCGTAGCCGATAATGCCGAGGGTTTTACCGCGAATTTCGAAGCTGTTTTTGGCTGACTTCAACCAGCCGCCGCGGTGCGCCACTGCATTCTTTTCGGGAATGCCCCGTAGCAACAGGATGGCCTCGGCCAACACCAATTCCGCAACGGATCGGGTGTTGGAATAGGGCGCGTTGAACACCACCACCGCATTGCGCTTGGCCGCATCCAGGTCAACCTGGTTGGTGCCAATGCAAAAACAACCCGCGGCAATTAGCCGGTCGGCGCTGTTAAGAACCCGTTCGGTGAGCTGGGTGCGCGAGCGAATCCCAAGGAAGTGAACGCCTTTGATTTTTTCAATCAAGTCATCTTCATTCAGGGCCGTCGGCAACAGCTCGACGTTGTGGTAACCGGCGTCGTGAAAAGTCTGCACGGCGCTTTGGTGAATGCCCTCGAGTAATAGAATTTTTACTCGATCTTTGGCGAAAGACACAGGCGCGTTCATCAGCTTCCTTGGGGTAGCGAAAATGGGGGTCGGATATTAACAGATTAGCGTCGCTATCTGACAGCCTACTTTGCGATTAAGGATTCGACCCCGTTCGGCGTTCCCATCAGCACCTGGTCGGCCCCGCGAAGGGCAAACAAGCCGTTGCAGACCACACCGGGAAGGTTGTTGATTTTGGCCTCCAGCCCTTTGGGGTCGACGATGCTCAAATTGTGAACGTCCAAAATGACGTTGCCATTGTCCGTGACCACGCCCTCGCGGTAGACCGGATCGCCGCCAAGCTTCACCAGCTCACGGGCCACCAGTGATCGCGCCATCGGAATGACCTCGATGGGCAGGGGGAACTCCCCGAGCACGCCGACCTGCTTGCTGCCGTCAACAATGCAGATAAAGGTCTGGCTGGCCGCGGCGACGATTTTTTCCCGGGTCAGGGCCGCGCCGCCGCC
Source organism: uncultured Gammaproteobacteria bacterium (assembly GCA_937139465.1). Classification (GTDB taxonomy): domain Bacteria; phylum Pseudomonadota; class Gammaproteobacteria; order Pseudomonadales; family Litorivicinaceae; genus Litorivicinus. The sequence continues at coordinate 7,940 of CAKZQE010000179.1, read as the reverse complement.
CTTAATCAGGTTGAAGTGCGGGTCGAATTCGTCGGCGCCGTCAACATAGACGGGCAGGGTGCCCGCGCTATTGAGCTCGACCACGTCGACACCGACAGCCCGCAGGCGTTCGGCACTGGCGTCGGAGCTGGCAACGGCCCCTGCAAAGTCACCGGCGTAGGGCTTGAGCGCATCGATGAAGTGATTAGCGGTCGAGCCTGTACCAATGCCAATGATGGCGTCCTTGTCCAGCATCGGCTTTACCAGTTCCAGGGCGGCCAGCGCCACGGCTTGCTTCATTTCATCAGCGGTCATAAATGTCCTTCAGTGCGATTGTTCAGGTCAGCCTGTATGATGTGCGCCACGACAGGAGCCAGCATGCACAGCGAAACCATCAAACGAATTCTTCAGGCGCGAGTATACGATGTTGCGATTCAAACGCCCGTAGATTCCTCACGCTTTTTGGGAAAACGGCTGAATAACGAGGTGCTATACAAGCGCGAAGACTTGCAGCCGGTGTATTCGTTCAAAAATCGCGGTGCCTACAACAAGCTGGTGAACCTGACCGAGGCCGAACGTGCGGGTGGTGTGATTGCCGCAAGTGCGGGTAATCACGCCCAGGGTGTGGCCAAGGGGGCGACGGCACTGGGGATTCGCAGCATCATCGTGATGCCCCGCCCGACGCCGGCGATTAAGGTCAATTCAGTGCGCTCACTGGGTGGCGAAGTCGTATTGCACGGGGATACCTTTGATGAGGCCGCCCAGCGCGCCCGTGAGCTATGTGCCGAGCAGGGCCTGACCTTTATTCATCCCTTTGACGACCCCTTTACCATTGCCGGCCAAGGCACCATCGGCATGGAAATATTACGTCAGGTCAGCCCACCGATCGATGCGATTTTCCTGCCCGTTGGCGGTGGCGGTATTGCCGCCGGTGTTAGCGCATACATCAAGTATTTAAGTCCAGAAACCAAGATTATTGCCGTCGAGGCGGAGGACAGCGCCTGCCTTAAAGCGGCGATGGAAGCGGGCAAGCCGGTGACCTTGCCCGAGATTGGCATCTTTGCCGACGGCGTGGCCGTGGCGACGGTTGGCACCCACACCTTTGAAATTTTGAAAGACACGGTCGACGAGGTCGTCACCTGCACCACCGATGAAATGTGCGCCGCCATCAAGGACATCTACGACGACCTGCGCAGTATCAGTGAGCCAGCGGGGGCACTGGCCGTCGCCGGTATGAAGAAGTACGTGGAGCAGCACGGCATCACTGGCCAGCGCCTGGTCAGCGTAGTGTCCGGCGCCAATGTCAATTTTGACCGCCTGCGGCATGTCAGCGAGCGCGCCGAAATCGGTGAGCGCCGTGAAGCCATTTTGTCGGTCGCCATTCCCGAAACGCCCGGCAGTTTCCGCCGCTTTTGCTCGATGATCGGTGATCGCAACATCACCGAGTTCAATTACCGGTATGCGAAAGACGATCACGCACAAATCTTCGTGGGTTTGTCGCTGGACCCGGTGAGCGGGGATCGCGAGGCGCTGATCACGGACCTTGATAAGGCGGGCCTGAAGGTCACGGATTTAACGGACAACGAAGTGGCCAAGGTCCACATCCGCCACATGGTCGGCGGCCATGCACCCCAAGCGGGAAGCGAGCGTTGTTATCGGTTTCAGTTCCCCGAGCGCCCCGGCGCTCTGTTGAAATTCTTAGATCGTCTGGGTGGGCGCTGGAACATCAGTGCGTTCCACTATCGTAACCACGGTGCCGCTTACGGGCGGGTGCTGACGGCCATGCAGGCGAACGAAGGCGAGGTGGCGGAGCTGGAAGCCTACCTCGCGGACGTGGGTTATCAGTTCTGGGACGAGTCGGATAACCCTGCGTTTAAACAGTTCCTAGGTAGCTGAGGCGAGGGCCTTTGGCCGCGTCGTCACGGCGTCCATTTCCAATAGGCGCTGTCCATCAATGCCAATGTGGTACAGGGCCTGCATAAGGCGGCGAAACCGCACAACGATATCCCTAAAGGTCCCATCGTTTAGCTTGCGCGTTACGTTGTAGCGGTGGGCTTCGACGGTGCGCGGGCTTGAATGGTTCATTGCCGCCAGGTCGTTGGCGGAATCGTAGATCAGTGAGCCGCGAATGATGGCGCGCTCTTTCTTGGTCAGCCGGCTCCAGCCGAGTAGCAGCGTCCCATGTTGCTGCATGATTTCGTCGATCGTCGCTGCCCGAGAGGCGCAGTGGCTATAGGAGGCCCGGATTTCCTCAGGCTTCATGCTCGTTGTCCAGATCGCGCGCATGCCAGCTTCAAAGGCTTGGTTGGTTTCAGTGGCGCTGGGGTCTTGGCCAAGCGCAATGCACTGGGCGAGCGGATAACGGTTTTGCAGTTCCCGCATGCCTTGGATGCCGAACTGCATGTAGTCGATCGCGACAATGTCGCCGGGGCGAACCTGATCCGCCGACTGCGCGACTAGGGTGTCGAGCTTGATGTTAAGGGCTAGGTTATCGCGCCACCAGGTGGCGCGGTCGGAAGCAATGTAAGTATCCATCTACAAAAAGGTATCTCAGTGCGATGAACATAGGCAAGCGCTAGTGTGCCGTAGCGGAAAATTTTGCCGGGGATTGCTGACTGTGGCGCTCCATGTACAAAAGGTGCGCGGTCATGCGCGCATACTCGTACACTTCTTCTAGGTCGGCCGCGTCGATCGCATCATCGTCTTCGATGGCGACGTGGCTAATGGCCACCATGTCTTCGAGTGCCTGCTGCGTTTCGACGGACTCGGTGGCGGCGGCAGCGGAAAACCCGACGCCCAAGAGAAAGCCCTGGCACCAGCACGCGAGGTCGGCCAGTCGGCGCGGGAGGTCATCGACTTCGATCATGGGGACTAGACCAAAGGATTCGGACTCCAGTTGCTCAAGGGTTTGACCCCACAGGGTCTCTAAGAGCAAGCTGTGGTCGTTAAGGGGTTGTCCCATGACGTCCGCCAGTTTTGCCATCAGGGCGTCGGCGCTTGGGGCTTCGCCTGCGGCCATTAGGCCACAGAGCGTGCCGTGGAATTCGGCTACGCTTAAGTCCGTGTCCCAGGTCGCAAGGGCGTCCTGGAGCGGTTTAGTTAGCTGGGTCTGGTCTAGGTCCAATTGCATTGCCCCCTTGGGTTAATCTTCCTAGACTAGCAAACGTCAAAAAACTTGCAGGGAAAACTGTGGATCACAGCCCAATTTCGACGCTTGAATCACAGGTTGAGTCCATCGCTGAGCTCTGTGACACGCTGATCGACGAAAACCGAGCCCTTCGGCTGGAGCGTGAGCAATTGCGTACCAAGGTCGCACGTCTGGCCGTCAAACAGGAAAAAGCACGTGATCGCCTGAACCAGATCGGCGAGCGCATTAAAGCGATGGAGTCCAGCGCATGAGCGACAAACAAACCATTAGCGTTCGCATCGCCGGCAAGGACCACAAGCTCACCTGCGAGCCGTCCGACGCCGCCAGTTTGGCCGCGGCCGCGCAGGCGGTCGATATGCGAGTGGAAAAACTGCGCAGCGGAAACGGCCAGATCACCAGCGAGCGCGCGATGGCGCTGGCGGCGCTGGATATTGCCTTTGAGTACGCCAAGCTTACCCAGGGTGGGGTTGGGTCGGGACCCAGCGTTGACGAGGGCCGCATTGAAAAACTTAACAGGCGCCTGGATCAGGCGATCGAGTCGATCCAGGGTGCATTGGACGTCTAAAATCCCCTGTGCGTTTTTAGCGCATGGCGTATACTTCGACTTCCTGGGGTGTTTGCCAGCGAGCCGTGGTCCCTGAGCCGATGTTATTAAATCAGGAATTCTCGAGTCATTTTCCGGTGAGCATGTCCGCACGACGGAAAGCCTATGGTTTGGCCGGGTCTTCCACCTTGAACCTTTGGGTTCAAGGGCTAGGCACGCAGCGGCATCTCCGGGTCCTATTTTGAGCCTCTCTCCCGACCGGGCGCGCCAGATCGGCCGCGCCTATCGCAGGCGTCTGATGCCGGCCCGACGGGCGTTTCTGAATCAACAGTTAACCCAGCACACGTCGCACCTGGCCGGGCGCGTCGCCGCTTATTTGCCGCTGCCCGAGGAAGCCCATGCCTGGGATTTCGCACGGACGGCCTACTTGCCGGTAATTCAACCCGACCAATCCCTGCGCTTTTGCCAATACCGTGCCGGCGACCCCCTGGTCCCGGGTCAGTACTCAATTCCAATACCCGCGGAGGGTGAGCTTTTGAGCATCGATCAGATGGATTGGGTGCTGGTGCCATTAACGGCCATCGATGGCGTGGGTTGTCGTGCCGGTATGGGCGGTGGGTTTTACGATCGAAGCTTGAGCGCGGTGGTCAAAGCGCGCCGCGTGGGGGTGGCCTATGACGGCCAGCGTGTGCCGCGGATTGCGGCACAGCCGTGGGATGTGGCCCTAGGGCGTTTGGTGACGCCCGCGGGCTGGACGCGCTTTTAGCGGGCCTCTGACTCAACCGGCTTGGTGGCCGTGTCGTCTTCACTCATGGCTTTCTTGAAGCCCTTGACCGCGCCGCCGAGGTCGCCGCCGAGGCCTTTCAGTTTCTTGGTGCCAAACACCATGATCAGGATCGCCAAGACGATCAACAACTGCCAAACACTAATTCCACCGATTCCCATGGTGTGCTCCTTAAATGGCCAAGTAGTTTTGACGAAGTTCTTCGTCGTGGAGGACTTCCTCGGCACTGCCGTCGAAGACCACGGTCCCAGTGTCCAAAATCACGGCGCGGTCGGCAAGCTTCAGTGCCGCGATGGCGTTCTGCTCAACCAGCACGGTGGTCATGCCAAGCTCTTTAATTTCTTTAAGCGTGCGCTCGATTTCCTGAACGATAACGGGGGCCAGGCCCTCGTACGGCTCGTCCAGCAACAGCAGCTTGATGTCACGCGCCAGGGCGCGGCCGACGGCTAGCATCTGTTGCTCGCCACCGGACAGCGTGACGCCTTCCTGGTTGCGACGCTCTTTCAGGCGCGGGAACAAATCGAAAATACGATCAATGCTCCAGCCGATGGGTTCGGCGATTTGGGCCAGCTGCAGATTTTCCTCAACGCTCAGGCCGGGGATGATGCAGCGGTCTTCGGGCACCAACCCGATGCCGTTTTGGGCCGCTTCATAGGTGGTCATGGTGTGAATCGGTTTGTGATCCAACCAGACTTCGCCTTGCTTCAGCTCCGGATCATCACAGCGTGCGATGGCCCGTAGCGTTGAGGTTTTGCCGGCGCCGTTGCGGCCGAGCAACGCCAGAATTTCACCTTCGTGAATGTTGAAGCTGACGCCCTGGACGATGTAGGACTCGCCGTAGTACGCGTGGATGTCGTGGCATGAAAAGTACGCCGGCGCAGTGCCGACGTTTTTGCCGCGTACGGCGTCTGTTGTGACGGTACTCATACTTCCGCCCCTCCCAAATAGGCTTCGCGCACGCGCGGATCGGTTTTGATTTCTTCAGGCAAGCCTTCGCAAATCACGTGGCCCTGGGCCAGTACGCTGATTCGCTGCGACAGCGAGAACACCACGTGCATGTCGTGCTCAATGATGGCCATGGTGATGCCGCGCCCAGCAATGGTTTTCAGCAGATCAATGGTGTTGTTGGTGTCCGCCCGCGCCATGCCGGCGGTAGGCTCGTCCAGTAGCAACAGTTTGGGGTCCTGCGATAAGCACATCGCCAATTCCAGCCGGCGCTTGTCACCCCGTGACAATGAGGCTGCGTGGACTTCTTTCTTGCCCCACAGGTTCATGTCGGACAAAAAATGCTCCGCGCGCTCAAGGATGTCCCCTTGAGCGTCTGAGCGTGACCACAGGGCCGGCTTGAACGCGCCATCACGGTGCGCCAGCAGCGGAATCATCATGTTTTCCAAAATGGTCAGCTCGCCGAAAATTTCAGGCGTCTGGAAAACGCGCGAAATGCCGTGCTGGTTAATTTGGTGGGGCTGGACGCCGATCATGTCTTTGCCGTCGAACTTCACCGTGCCGGTGTCGGGCACCAGCTTGCCGATAATGGCGTTCAACAGCGTGGACTTGCCTGCGCCGTTGGGGCCGATGATCGCGTGCACCGTGCCCTCGTTAACTTTCAAGTTGACGTCGTCCAGGGCTTGTAGGCCACCGAAGGATTTATTGACGCCGGATATTTCTAATAGAGTCGACATATCAATTCCTTAGTTGGACGCGCTGAAGCGTTTGCGGATGCGGGCGATGCCTTCCATGATGCCGCCAGGCAGGAAGATTACGACCATCATGAACAGAAGGCCCAAGGTCAGGTGCCAGCCTTTGCCCACGAACAGTGAGGTTAGGCTAACCAGGACGTCGGCGAGACCCTGAGGCAGGAAGCTGTAGAAATCCGCCAAGACCGTGGTGTTGATCGCCGAGAAAATGTTCTCGAAGTATTTGATCACCGCAGCGCCCAGAACCGGTCCGATCAGCGTGCCAACGCCGCCCAAAATGGTCATCAAGACGACTTCGCCTGACGCGGTCCACTGCATACGCTCTGCGCCTGCCAGAGGGTCAACGGCGGCCATCAATGAACCGGCGAGGCCGGCATACATGCCTGAAATGACAAAGGCTGTCAGGGCGTACGGCTTGGTGTTCAAACCGGTGTACATCATCCGCTGCTGGTTGGTTTTAATGCCGCGCAGCATGCTGCCAAAGGGCGAGCGGGTGATGCGCATGGCCACGTAGAAACCCAGAATCAGGAACACGGCACAGATATAGAAGCCAGCCAGCCCATCAAACGCGCTCAGCTCCAGACCAAACAGGTTGGTGCTGGGGATGCCTTCGCCGGTGACGGCGACCGCGTCCCAGGAGCGGGGGTCTTGGATCGACAACTGCAGACCGGTCTCACCGTTGGTGATCGGGGTCAGGACCGAGTAAGCCAGGTTGTAGCTCATCTGGGCCAGCGCCAGTGTCAGGATCGAGAAGTAAATCCCCGTGCGTCGCAGGCATACATAGCCAATGACCAGCGAGAACACGCCCGATACGAGCACGCCAAATAGCATTGCCGGGAAGATGTTCATGGTGAACAGCTTGAATACCCAAACGGTGGCGTACGAGCCGACACCGATGAAGGCCGCGTGTCCAAAGGACAGGTAACCGGTCTGGCCGAACAGAATGTTAAATCCGATAGCAAACAGGCCAAAGATGGCGAATTTCTGCATCAGATCGGGGTAAGCCGCCCCAAAGGGCTGCAGCCATAGTGGCATCAACAGGACGGCCGCTGCGAACAGCAGCACCATCAGGTTGTCTTTGTTTTTGGTAGCAGTTGCTTGCATCTCAGCTCTCCATCACGCCTTTGCGTCCCATCAGACCGCGCGGACGAACCAGCAGAATGATCATGGCCACCAAATAGATGATGATTTGGTCGAGCCCGGGAATAATTTGTTTAACTTCGTTCATTGAGGCGAAGGACTGCAGAATGCCGAGCAGGAAGCCCGCGGCAACGGCGCCGGGCAACGAGCCCATTCCGCCTACCACCACCACAACGAATGACAGCACCAGGAAGTCCATGCCCATGTGGTAATCCGGCGGCAAAATCGGGGTGTACATCAAACCCGCGAGCCCCGAGACCACCGCAGCAAGGCCGAATACGATGCTGAAGCGTTTGGTGATGTTGATCCCTAGCAGCTGGACCGTCTCACGGTCCGCCATGCCGGCGCGAACGACCATGCCGAAGGTGGTGAATTGCAGGAAGGCAAAGACCGCGCCGATGACGACCAGACTGAAGGCCAGGTAAACCAATCGCCACAGCGGGTAGACAATGTTGTCACCCATGCCAAACAGCGCGCCTACGTTAGCCGTGCCGCTGAGCAGTTCAGGAGCCGGCTGAGGCAAGGGGTTGGCGCCGTAGGTGGCCTTGACGATTTCTTGGATGACGATGGCAAGGCCAAAGGTCACCAGGATCTGGTCTGCGTGGGGACGGCGATAGAAGGGGCGAATAAGGCCGCGTTCCATGACGA
>CAKZQE010000178.1 GCA_937139465.1 uncultured Gammaproteobacteria bacterium | reverse complement strand
GCCGACGCAACAACCTGGACGCTGGCCAACACAACGGACGAGTTGTTTGTTCGCCTAGAAGCGGTCACAGGCGATCCGGTTATTGTTGGCCTTAAAGATAACGCCGGGTCCCTAACCTTGGTGGCCAGCAGTGCGGATTTGGACCGTGTTGATTGGGCTTCGACTGCCAATGTTGCGATGCAGCATAAGGCCCTGTCAGCGCTTGTTAACGCCAGCCCAGTTGCGCTGACCACAGAGTCATTGGCGCTGCAGGTTTTGACCCTGGGGGATGCCAGTGCAATTAAGGTGGGTGATACGTTAACCGCCAGCCTGTCCGGTGCGACGGGCCAGGTTATCGCGGTCAACACCCAGGCCAACACAGTGCTGATTAATCGCCTTGGGACCACCAGTTTTACCTCTGCTGATGCCTTGTCATTGCCCGGTGGCGACCTGTCGATGGACGTCACTGCAGGCGGTGAGCTTGGCTTACTGTTGCCATTTACAACCACCACGGCGAACACGGGTTACCTCGGTGTGATCGAAGTCGGGATGGGCCTGACCGCCAGCGGCGTGTCGGTACCTACGCTGGAACTCCCGGTCGGGGTCGTCGACTTTATTGAAACTCAGTACGCGAACATTACTGACGGCGTTGGCAATGTGGCCGCGGCGCTGGAAAACCTGACCTACGCCGATGTTATTCGGGGCCTCGTCAAGGCGCTGGATGTTTTGTTTGGTGAGGACGGCAATTCAGGGCTGATGGCTGCGGAGCTGCCGTTCCTAGGGGATAGCTTGGGTGGCATCACCGGGCTCAACGGCATTAAGCAAGAGCTGGAAGCTTTATTGAGCAAGCCTGGTCAGGCCTGGAGCGACGTCGGTGGTTTGCTGGAAGGCATCCTGAACAGGCTGATGCCCTCGGTTGCCGGCGTTTCGCCGTCTTTCAATGTCACCACAGAGAGCACACTGGATTCAACGACTGGCATTTCAGCGGTACGCCTTGGACTGTCGCTAGAAGACATGAAGTTTGATCGTTCGCTGTCCTTCGGTGTTGATGATGTCGACTTGGCGGCATTGATTGGCACCTCAGATTTAGGGCCGCTCAGCTTTGAGGCCGGTGGCACCGTCACGGCCCAGGCCAAGGCGGAGATGAACTTTGACCTATTGTTCGAAATCGATACCAACGTAGCCGTCGGTGCCGCGCCCATCGTCAACAGCTACCTAGGTGAAAATACGGGCATTTCGGTGGCTTTGGATGCGCTGTCATTTGCGCCGACGGGTGAAACCACCTTGGATTTGGAGTTGGCCAGCGGCACGGTGCGTATCGCCGACAACGCCGAGGTCGGGCTTTACGGGCGTACCGTGACGGTCAACGGCCTCGATCCAAATACGGACTACAGCGCCTGGGTGGGCCAGGAACTGAAGAAAGGCAGCACCTATTTCCGCGTCGACGCCTACGATCAGGCGCAAGGCCTGATGGTGCTCTACGTTCACTCGGGATCCTTCACTGGCAATACGGCGGTGGTCACGACCACCGACAAGGCCGGCACGGTGTTCACCAGCGCGGTGAATGGGGACAAGCTGCGTGTTTACGCCACGGGTGCCGCGGCTGACTGGTCAGGCGGGCTGGATCAGGTGCCGGGTAGCCTGACCAATGTGGCCGGGCAGTACGCCTTCGCATTGTCCAACGGCAAGGTGTTGGACCTAACCGACAAAGCCTTGGTCACCACGGACCATAGCATTTCATCGGTGGTCTTCTCCCCTGAGTCCCGGTTGGCTGAAATTACGCTGACCCAATCAGGCAGCACGGAGCTAGCGGTGACCCGTGGTCAGCGCTTGAGCCTGGGAGAGGGCGTGACGGGTGTAGTCATGGCCGATGTCACCTCAACCGCGACCAGTGCCTCGATTCTGGTGGTCTTTGACAGCGACGTGCAGCCGCTTTCGCAGTTGGGCGTGTACGACGTCAGTCTGCCGCTCTCCGCGTCGAGCAACACGGCCTTGACGGTCACTGGCGCCACCGTCGCCAGCGTGACTGGAATTACGGTGTCGTCGCTTGCGGTGTCGGCCGCCGGCAACGGGTTCGATGTCGGGCTGTCGGTGTCTGGTACGGCCAGTGCGCTATACGACGGGCTGATTTTGAGCACGACCGGCGGCGATCACTTCCGCCTGGTTGACTGGAATGCTGATGCCGAAACGGGACGCTTGATGTGGCTCGACGCGGCTGCTGATTTGCTGTCTTTTACCCGCAGTGCCAATAGCACGTCGGGTAAGCTTGAGCTCGACGCATTGACCTTGACCGGGGATGCGGGGAACGCGACGGCCCAGACCGCTACGCCGAATCTGGTGTCCTTTGAACCTGAGCGCGTCATGCTTCAGTTCGACGCCACAGAATTCGCCAAGGTGCAAAGTGCCTGGGACGAAACCACCACGGATCTGAGCATTGGTGGCGTGTTGGTCGCCAAGACCGACATCACCTTCAAGGGCAGTCAGCGCACCTTGCTGATTACCTCACCGACCGTATCGGTGGCCACCGGTACAGCACTGACCCTAAGCGCAGCGCCGAGCATCGCCCATGGCGATATTTTGAATGGCGGCGGCGTAACCCTAACCCGGGCGCCGTTGTATTTTGGCCTGGCACCGGTTGGTGTCGATACGTCCGGGGCGGACAACCGTTACTGGAGCACGGACGGATCGGGTTTTGCGATCGACAACACTGATCCTGGTGGGAACCGGGTGGTGTTCCTGCCGTTAGTGACTGAGTCCCTGGGCGTTAAATCGAGTTTCAGCGGCCTGCGCTTGGTTGCTGACCTGCCGCTGGAAGTAACGGGGGCAGTGGCTGACGTGCAACTGCCATCCATCAGTATTCCCGATCTGTCATTTGACTTTAGTTTGCCGAGTTTGAACTTCGGCATCGGATTCCCGGATGTCGACCTGTTCGATTTAGAGTTGGATCTCGGTTTTGGGCTGCCGGACTTGAGCCTTCCGAACCTGCCGAACCTGGACTTGGCCATCGACCTGCCCAGCTTACCGAGCTTGCCAGATCTTCCGGACTTGCCGAGCCTGCCATCGCTGCCTAGCCTGCCTAGCTTTGATTTCAACCTGCCGGACTTTGACATTGGCAGCTTGCTCGGTGACCTGAGTTTCGACGGCACGCTGTCGCTGACTGAACTGCTGGACATGATTGATGCTGTGGCGACCGAAGTCGTCACGCCAGGGCGCCTGGGTAACACAGCACTGACGGCAGATTTGCCGGTGCTGGGCTTCTCGTTGGACAGCAAACTCGGCATCGTTGGAGTGTTTGAAGCGATCAAGTCCGCTGTCGGCAGCCTCGAGTCTAGCTTCCTTGAGTTGGAAGTGTTGCTGGATTCGGCGTTGGCCGACCTCGGCTTTGACGCCGCCGTCGCCGGTGAGCCGCGGGCCAAGGTTCAACGCGTTGCCTACGCAGGCAGCGACGGTGATGACCGTAACGACCTGATCATCGGGTTGAACATCAAAAAGGCCTTCGTAGAGCGCTTGGATGTCAACGTTGGCCTGGAAAACCTGCTGACGGAAGCGGGGTTAAGTTCAACCGACCTGAGCACCTTCCTCGACGCCAACGGCCGCACCGCCATCGCCGCGCCCCACCCCAACGGGATTGACATGCAGCTGGTTCGGATGGACCAGGACCAGCTGACGATCCTCTTCACCTCCGCCAAGGGGGTCGAGCAGATGGGCTTCAAACCGATCGGCGGCTATGCCATCGAGCGCGCCGCCGAGAAGTTCCTCCGCCACAAGGCCGGGGTGAGCTTCGCCGCCCGCCAGATGCTCGAGAGCCTGATCCCGGAACGCGTCACCCAATACCAACGCCCTACCCCTGCTGCGGGGCCGACTGAGCAGCAGGAACCTACGGAGATCCACAACATGAGTATCGAACAAACCCTGGAACGCCTCGCCATCGCCCAAGAGAAGACCGCCGAGCACCTGTCCGGCGTCCTTCAGGCGCTGCTGGCACGCAACGAACTCCTCGCCACCACGGGCGCCCAACTGGTCCAGGCTACTGCGCCGGCCGCCGAGGGCGACAAGTCCAAGCGCACCCGCCGCACTAGGGAACAGATCGCCGCCGATGATGGGGCGGATGTCGGGGCACTGAAAGGC
>CAKZQE010000177.1 GCA_937139465.1 uncultured Gammaproteobacteria bacterium | reverse complement strand
AACTCGTTGCCCTCGGCGAACAGCCCACTCAGTAAACTGACACTGCCAAACCCGATCACGCCGACGGCGATCAGAGGAGCGGCAACCGCGCTCAGGTAGGTACGGATCGAAAACGCCGTGGTGCGGCTGACCACCAGCATGCGCGCCAGCAGCCCAGCGGCGGCCAATCCAGCCGCCACCTGCAGCACCACTTCCGGTCCCATCCCGCGGCTCAATAGCCACGCGCTGACTGGGAGATTTGCAAGCAATGCGCCGCCGGAAAGCGTTTGCAGCAGGCGTACGCGGTCGGTTGCCAGGCCCAGGGTCATAATGGGAAATGACAAGCACTCGACCAAGGATGCCAACAGCGCAAACCTTAGGAATAGCGCGGTTTGATCCGGCACGTCGACCAGCCACCAACCCAGTAAAACCTCGGCGTTAACCCACAAAGGCAAGGCCATGGCGAAAAACAGCATGAAGTTGTAGCGCGACGCGGCGGTAGCCAACGATGCCGCCTCTGCGCCCTCGGCCTGTCCGTACAGCCGGGTTATCTGCGGATTGAACGCGGCCTGCATGTAAATGATGAACTGTTTGACCGCACGATTGGCCTGCTCAGCGAGGCCCAGGGCACCATTGACCGCCGGCCCGAAGAACAGGTTGACCAGCAACACGCTGCCTTCGGTGCGAACGGCGGGCGAGAAGTTAAACAAGATATCCCAGCGCACGAATCGCAGTATCTCCCGGGTTTCCGCAGGAAAGGTCTGCAGGCGCAGCCGCGCGCTGGGTATTTGACGCAAGGCGGCGGTCGCCGTTAATGCCAACCCCAGACTGCCTAACACCGACAGCGACACGGCGTACACCATGAGTTTGTCCCCAGGGAGGTATTGCAGGGCAATCGCGCCGAGTAACCGGAGGAACACCTCCGCAAGCCCCACCATTGCAAAAATGTCCATGCGCTCGTGGGCCAACAGCAAGCCTCGAAATGGCATGACCCAGAAACTCAGTAAGAAGGTCCCAATGACCCAATAGAACGCCAGGTGAACCACTCCCACCCGGTCGCTTGGGACCTGTAGCCAACGGTCGATGAGCCAGTGCCCAAGGGTTAAGCACAGCACCGTGATAAGCACACCGATGCCCAGAAACAGCTGCAAGCTGGCATTGAGGATAGGTGTTTGGCGCTGCCCGCCGGTCTTGCCGATGTCGAGGGAAAAAAAACGTTGCGCGGCATTGGACATGCCGCCCAATGCCAGCCCAAGCAGGGTCACCAGGCTCACCATGGCGAGGTAAACACCGAAATCGTCGACGCCTAAGACGCCGACAATCACCCGCGCGGTGTACAGGGTGACCAGCATCGACACCAGCATCCGAACGTACAAAAAGCCAACGTTGCGGAAGATGCTTTGGTAGTTAGCAGCCAAGGGTGCGCCCAACCGCCAAAACCCTCGTCAGTGCCACGTCACCACTCCCTTTTTGACCAGCCGTTTGGCGGTCGCACCGACGGCACGGATCTTGGTGCGCACGCCGACCCGGCGCCACGCGCGATCAAGCCCCATGTTGGTAAATCGGGCCTGGGTCAGCCGAAACAGACGCATCGCAAACAGTCGACCGACAATGCTGGAGCGGGTCTCCAGTAGGCCAGGCTGGGACTGGGGCAACTTGTCGTCATCCAGGCGCACGGCTTCAATAAAGCCCTGTTCCATGGCCTGGCGCAGCATGGTTTGCCCCTTCTTAGTGCGCACTACGATCAGCGATTTGCCCTCACCCTCGCGGTTTGCCTTGTACCAGGGGTCGCCCACTGAAATGTCAGCGAATTCACCGGTGTGATCCGGACACACGTAGCAGCGCCATTGCCGAAACCGCTGCAAGTAATGCCACGAATCAGCATAGGTCATTTCGCGGGTCTGGCCGTTATGCGTGCGTGCTCGCCACAGGCCAGGCCATCCCTCGCCACGGTATTTCAGGCCCGATACCTGATCCGGATCCAGCCCCTGTTCACGCACCAACTGACGATTCCCCGCGACTGACGGGACGCCGGCGCAAAAAATGCCGATCGAAAAGGAGTCCGGGTGTGGCCTGCGCAATCGATCTAGGTTGTACAAACCGGCCACATCGCAGGGCTTGCCAATGAAGGCGGTCGGCGCTGATTCGTCTTCTGGGCTCAGGACTTGGCATGGGCTTGAGGGCGCGTAGCGCGACCCGGGCATATCCGACAGCCGATCAGCACCGCCGACCTCGTTGACGAAGGGGTCCTTTTTGCTGGCAACGGTTCCCACCACGTTCATGCCAAGGGCGTTGGCCGCGAACTGGGCCAAGGCCGTCACGGCCCCGCCACTGGAGCCGCGGTGGCGCACGTCGGCATCGCAGGCAAAACCTTCCCAGACCTCAAGTACCGGTCCCCAGTCTTCCCACAGGGCGGCTGAGTGACCGTCTTCCTGTTCTTGGTCACGGGTCAAAAAGATCCCGGGGCAAAAGGACCCGACGTCCAGAGATGCTACGGCGGGATTGACCTTGACCGGACGGAAGCCAATGGCTTCAACATTGGTCATGCGATAGCGGCCGCGCGACATCGGTTCACACAAACCGCAGCCCGTGCACAGCCCGTCATTAACCACATCCTCGACCATCACCGACGGCAGGTGGTCGAGTTGCACCATCGGAATCCGCCGGGCGACGTTCACAGATGCGTTCATCCGGCCTGCCCCGCAGCGTGGGCCGCAATCAACTGAGCGACCTCATTCATTTGGCTGTCCGCGCGCGCCCTAACCCGTGGCAATGCGTCCGCCAGACGCTGGCGAACATCCTCGCGCTGGTGGTATGACTGCAGGGCACGGGCGACCAACCCTTCCGTTCCTGTAGAGCGCGCATCGACGACCTGATCGCCGACGTCGACCGTCTCGAAGACCCCAAGCGATTTCCCGCTGTAGGCGATATTCGCCGTCGGTACACCGCTGGAAATCGCCGCGATGGTGGCGTGCATCCGCATCCCGCAAAACCACTCAAAGTGGCGGATGTAGCCCTTGATCTGACGCTCGTTGAGGTCCGTTGGCAGGATTTCGACGCGCGCCTGCTGCGCAGGCGTTAAGCTTTCATACAGGTGTTTGCAGGCCGCGTAGTCCGACTCCACTTCGGTGTCACGAACCAATACGTGTGGCACCAGCGCCAGGTGGCCCGAATGCGCATCAAGCAGCTGATCAACTAGGGCTTTCATCGCCGCCCGGTAATCGCCCTCAATGCCATACCTAGACTTCGCTTCATCAGGGTCGTTGTAGATCAAGCCGCTGACGTTCAGCCCGATGGTGTTATGGGCCTTGGCGGCGGCAATCCACTCGGCGCTTGCGTCCTCGTATTGCAGCAAAAACGCCATGTCGACGCCTTCTTTGCAGCGCGCAGGGTCAAAGTCATCGCCTAGCAGTTCTTTGAGGTACTGAAAGGAACGGGCATCACGGGTGTAGACGAGGCGCGCGTATTTGATGTACTCGACGGCCCGCGCCTTAACCGCAGGGTCGGCAAAGGGACCGATGGTCTGCGGCATCAACACCAAGGGCGTCCGGTACGACTTGGCGATCATTTTGGGAAAGGACACCAGGTTAAAACGGCCAATACCGTACAGGTCTGTAAAGCTGTCACCACCGCTGACATCAAGTATCACCGAGTCCCTGAATAACTTCGCTGTACCCGTCAGGGCGACTCCCAAGCGCGATTGAACGTACACGTTTGTGAGACATGATGAGTGGTAGTAGCGGCGACTGTGATTAGCCCCGGCAAAGGTCACGGCGCACGCCTGTCCACACTCGTAGATGCCCTGACGAACCGAGCGGGAAAAATCCAGTAGTGTCATGGACGGTGTCGTCAAACGCGGATACAGGGCTGCGGTCAAGCCACTGCAAAGGGCATTGACCCCGAGGTTGCCAGAGTTCGGCGCAGCCCCAGCCACCACCACCTTTTGCAAATCAGTCATGTCCATTTCCCATGTTCAAGTCGTGCTTCAATAAAGATAGATGCATCATTCATGCACCGCCGGGCCAGTCAGACCAAGGGACACCATTCCAGATTTGCTTCGATCCTTAATCGCCTCAGCGGCGTAGGCCCGGTCAATCAGGTGCACCTCGTCCAAAAACGCGTAGGACAGCAGCGTGTCGCACAAAATATTGATTTTTCGTGGCGTGCCTTGGGTCAGGGAATGAATAAACTCAACGGCGCAGAGTGCAAATATGGGGTGCTCACACCCTGCTTCCTGCAGCCGGTGCCCGATGTATTCATCGGTCTCGGCACGCGACAGCGGCACAATGCTGTAATCGACCGAAATGCGCTGGCGCAGCTGCTCCAAGCCGGGCTGGGCCAGGGTATTGCGAAACTCAGGCTGCCCGATAAAGATGAACTGAACCGCTTGCGCCGGCCCAAAATTCAAATTCGCGATGGTTCGTATTTCCTCAAGTTGCAACGCGGTCAGGTTCTGGGCTTCGTCGATCAGGACCACGTTGCGCCGGTTTTGCTGCATCTGATCGAGGCAGAATGACTTCAAACGGTCGTACAGTTTGATACGACTTGAGGAGTCATAGTCTTGGCCAAACCCATAGAGCATCCACGCCAGAATTGACCCCATATCGGCATGCACGAAGTTCAAATGGGCGACATTCATGGTGGTTTCGATTTGCCCCAGCACCTTGGCCGCCAGGGTGCTTTTACCACTGCCAATGGGACCGGTAATGACGGTAAACGCCGCATGCTGAAGCACTGAGTACTCCAGCATACCCAGCGCCCCGCGATGGGTCTCACTCAAATACAACCACCGGGGGTCCGTTTTCAGGGTAAACGGGTTGTCGCTTAGGCCGTAAAACTGTTCGTACATGATCAGTCCTGCAGGTCGTCTAGCTTGGTCTTAATCGTTCCGTACCAATCGCTCGTCGCGTAACGCTGATCTTGTTGAGCGCGCACCAGCTCAGCCCGGGCAGCCTGCCTGCGGTCTGCTGCCATGTAGGCCTGGGACAGGTGGTAGCGAATGGCGCCGTCGTCCGGATTCAGTTTGGCCGCGGACTCTAGAAAGTAGATCGCGTTGTTCATGTTGCCGGCTTGGTAGCTGACCCAACCCAAGGTATCCAGGTATGCCGGCTCCTGAGAACGCTTAAAGCGGCTCGCCAGCTCAAGGGCCCTGGCGGTGTCGCGCCAGGGCGCGTCCTCAACCAAAAGCACCGCCAGGTTGTTCGCGGCTGGGTCAAACGCCGGCGCCAAGCTCACCAAACGCTCCAAGGTTGCGACGGCTTCCAATTTGCGCTCAGTCTGGGTCAACACCGCGGATTTGCGGAACAACAGGTCTGCGTTGTCGGGGAAGCGGCCCAGCCCCTGCTCAAGGACTGCCAAACTGCCTGCCGGATCACCCTGACGCATCATCAGGCCCGCGAGCTCTGCGTAGGCCGGCAGACTGCTCGGCGCTAACGCGAGCAACTCACGGTAACGGGCCTCGGCTTGGCCAAGCTCATCCATGGCGCGTAACGTTCGCGCTTGCATCCGCAGGGCCAACAGGTTGTCGGGATCGGCCTCACGGACCTGCTGCAAAAAGGCCAGCGCTTCGTCAGCTCGCCCTGCACGCTGATACGACAGCACCAAGGCCACCAGGGTGCCGGCTTGGTTTTCGCCTTGTTCAAAAATCGCATGCAACGCCGACAACCCATCGGCAAAGCGGTTTTGACCGATCAGCGCCAGCGCCTCAATTTGACGACCGAGGTCGGTATCGCGCTCCATGGTTTTCAGTCGCTGGGCCAATTCGGTCGCCCCGGACCAGTCTTGGCGTGCCAGTTTGGTATCCGCCAGCAGCTCGATCACACGGGCGTCGTCCTCGTCGACCGCCGCTAGGTTGGCCGACAACACTGCATCGGCCTCGGCGAACTGTTCGCGATCACGCAGTAGCTCGGCGTATTCCAGCGCCATTTCAACATTCGCCGGCGCACTGTTAGCCGCGCGTCGATACTGATCAATCGCCAGGTCATATCGCTCCAGTGCAAGGTGGGCCCGGGCAATCGACATGGCCACGCGCGGGTCATTGGCGTTGTCCGCTTGAATGGCGCGCAATGCGGTCAGCCCGCGGTCCACCTCGCCCTGGGCAATCCATCGCTCAGCGCGGATTCGAAGTGCTGATTGTTGCTCCGGGTCCTCGGCCAAGACTGCTTCGATCAGCGCGTCCCCCCGGGCGGTATCGCCGGTCGCGTAGGCACTGGTGGCCAGCGATACCTGGGCTTGATTGCCCTCGTCCGTTCCCTTGCCACGGTCAGCAACCGTCTGCAGTAACGCCAACACATCGGCAGACGGCGCCTCTTGGCTGTCGACGCTGTAGAGCGTCATGGCTTTGCGCATCAGTAAATCAAGCCGTTCGGGGTTTTCGTCGATCAAGCGGTCCAGCGCTTGCAGCAGCGCATCCTGACCCATAAAGCGATTGACGTAGGCAAGGTAGCTGGCTTCAACGTCATCCTCTGGGCTCGCTCCCTGCATGGCCTTGAGCAGCACCTGACGGCCACGCTCGATTTGACCGTCATTGGCCAACCGAGCCGCCAGCTGCACCGACAACGAGGTCAATCCGTCGCGGCGGGCAATCACGTCTTCAAACACCGCAACGACCCGCTCCAAATCGTTGGTTTGGATAACGGCATTGATCCGGAACATGTCCACCGACACGGAGTCATCGACCGGAATGGCCTCGGCCAACGCCAGTGCGCGATCAACGTCGCCGGCCTGCAAAGCCAAATTGGCCATCACCAAACCACCCGCCTCGCTGGCCGGATCGATCGCTAAGGCTTTTTGCGCCTGCTCCCGCGCCTCCTCATTGTCCCCGCTGGTGACGCTGATCAGGGCAAACAACGCCGGCGTCCGGGCTGAGTTCGGATCCAAGCGGGCCAAGCGCTGCGCCCTCAATTGAGCCGTGCCTAGCTCCCTTGCGGCGACCTCGAGCCGTGCGATTTTGTGCAAGGCATCGACGTGATCCGGGTCCAGCTCAAGCACCCGTTCAAGGTATTGATGCACCTTTTTCCACTTCTGCTCACTCTCAAAGACTTCGGTGACGCGGTACAAGCCCTCGACGTGATTCGGGTTGATCTGCAGCGCATTGGAGAACTCGATATGCGCGGCCTCGTAGTCACCCGACTCAATCTGCGCGATCGCCTTGTCGACAAAGTCCTGAACTTTTTCCTCCGGGCTTTGACAGCCAGCCAGCGCGGCTAGGGAGCCGGCCAGTACGAGTGTACGAAGCTTAAATGTCGTGGATTTCAGTGTTTTCATGGCAGTCATTCCTTGCATCAGCTAGGCAGGTAGTCAGGGAGGAATACGTAAATTTTTTGCAGAAATTCATCGAGTTGGCGGTCAGCCGCCTCAAAGTCGCCGTCGTGGACGACGGTGTTAACACGGACCAGGGCGCCGTCGGATCGGTTATTCAGCGTCGCGCTCTTGAGCAGTGATGCCCGAGCCAGGTATTCGTTAGTAAAGGTCTGGCCCATTTGATCGATCCAGTAATAGACCACCTGGGTCAGCTCGCCCTTGCGAATCACCACGCGGTTGACCTCTATTTCACTGTTCGGGCCCAGCGCCACGGCACGCACGCTCTCGTCCGCGATGATCCAACCACCCCCGGGGATGCAGACCTTGGGCGAGTGCAGCGCACTGCCCTCTTTTTGCTCGTCGTAATAGACCATGTACAGCCCCACCAGATCACCGGCGTCGCTAACAAAGTCCCCGAGAAAGTAGTCATCCGGGCGCAGAATATCGATTTCGCCCTGGCTCAGGCTTTTGGTCCGCAGCGCTTTATTGCCAAGTTGGGTGGGGAAGTCATAGAACGACAACCGCTCGGGCACGTAAGGCGTGGAATTAAGGGTCACCGCCAGCACGGCCGCCGCGACCAGCGAGGCCAGCCCGAGGGTCGCCACCGGCAATACCTTCGGTTCGCCCTTCGTGGGTTTCTGCTTGATCGCGACCTGGGTGGCCTTGCGCGGCTCAAAATCGAAGAGGTCGTGAAAGCCGTTGCCGGGTCGGAACATACGGCCATACACCAGAACAATCAGCACCAACACCGCCAAGGCCGCGAGGAACACGACCCAGCCTTCAAAATCATGCAAAAAGCCCTCTGCCGCTTCGCTGCCAAAGGTATTGACGATCACGCCAGTACCAGCGATGCGGAGGCTGTTCATCAGGATAGTCACCGGGACCGTCGCCAGTACCAGAATGGCTTTGAAGGCGAAGCCGGACCGCACAAAGTAGGCCACGAGCACGGCGAAACTGGACAGTGGGAACAGATAACGCAGGCCGCTGCAGGCTTCGACAACGGCCAGTTTAAACGACCCCATGTCAATCAGGTTCCCCTCGAGGAACACCGAATAGCCAAACAGACGAATAAACCAGGTACCCAGTTCCGACGAGATCAACTGAAGCCCCGCGGTTAACTGCGAGATCAATAGGTAAGGCAGCGGAATAACGAGAAATAACAGAAGCAGCGGCACGGTGATGACCCGCAGGCCCACGCGGCCAAACAGCACCAGGAAGTAGCCACCGATGGCCATCAGTAACGAATACAGCTTGACCGATTCCAGATTCGCCAGCGACGCGGCTAGCATCAATACCAAGCTGCCAGCCAATGCGGTGTATCCGAGCCCGGTCAAATTGCGCCTGTGCTCGGCCAGTCGGTCACGGTTGAGCCAGACGATGTAGCCCGCTACCAGCGGCATAAACAGGCCGTGTCCGTACTCTTCGCTGTCCCACCAAACGCCGATGATTCGAATCATCGGTTCGGCGTATATGCTCAGCTGCAAAGCCGCAATGGCCATAAGCAACCAGCGCTCACGACTCATTGCCGTGGGTGCAAAACTCAGGCTATGCGCGCTCACGTTCGACCTCCCCAAGAAACCCCTGAATGGCTGACTTTAGGCTCGGGGATAGCTCAATCGAGGCGGCCCTGGGCTCACACCGCGTTCCTAGTGTTTCGTTGAGGTGTGTCACAAGCTCGTCCTCGTTCCACGCGACTTTCATTGACGAAAATCGAGTCAGTTTTAACGCGGTATCGGTTTGATGGTCATTACGGGTCTCGCCGAGCCCTGCGATCCGGGGCAGCAAAATCATCGGCTTGTTCAAGGACAGGCTGTTGATGATCGTGCCCATGCCGACGTGGGAAATGATCAGATCCGCATCCTGCATCATTCGGTCGTATTCACTGGGCGTTAACATGGGCACCACGTCCAGGTGAGCCGGGTGATAGTCGCTGTCGCCAATTTGCGCCACCACAGGGTGCTCGAGGTGGTTGCCGGCCCAGGTGTCGACCATGGTGACCAGTCGATCAAAAGGCAGCTGGCTGCCGACGGTTAAGAAAATCATATGACGGCACCTTCAAAAACAGGCCCATTGGGACGCTCCAACTCAGGCCATTGGGTCAAAAATAAGTCCGCGTGACGCCCCGCTTTTTGCCCGCTCATTGACAGTTCGGTGGCATTGGCAATGCTGTCCAACCAAATGGTTTTGGCCCCCAGCCACTTAGCAAATACCAACGAGAAAAATCCGACCGACGCCCCTGTGGTCAGCAGCACATCCGGGCGGACGCGCAAAATGACCACAAAGCAAACCAATGCCTGCCAGACCAAGCGCGGTTTACTCCAGCGCGACGCCTCAGGAATCGTGTAAAACGGTCGCTCCGGGTTGTGTTCGGCGTAGGACGCATCGGTGGATGCGTAAAACAACTGATGCCCTTCAAACGCGGGGCGCGTTCGCATCATTTCGACCCAATGACCGCCACAGGACGACACCAGTAACACCTTCATCTAAGCCTCCCCGACGCCAGGCAACGGCCGCCAGATCGAACGATCCAGGGCAATGGCCCGCCACAAATTCAGCTTGGCTTTGGACGAAGCATTTATCAGGCTTGATAAACCAAAGCCGACCACCCGGACCATGACGCCTAAATAGGCCAACACCCACGCCGCAAGGCTACCTGCGCGACCACGGTGCTTTTGGAAATACTGCAGGCGTGAGCGCTGCATAAACCGAAGGCGATTAATCGATGTCACTGTGGCACTGCCTTCGTGAACAAGGGTCGCCGCAGGGCAGACGGTTGGGCGCGCACCCAGCTCACGCGCACGCCGGCACAAATCGATTTCCTCGCTGTACATGAAAAAGCGCTCGTCAAAACCGCCCAACCGATCCAGCAAGGGCCGTTCGATCAGCAAAAAGCACCCCGACACCGCATCAACTGCATAGGGCGTGGTTTGTTCCGCTAACCGTTTCGGGTAAGCGGCCACGCTGGTTCCAGTGACTTTCATGATGACCTGGTCGGCATAGGTCGCCCAGGCCAGGCTGTGCATCAGCGTCGGTTCGCGCCAGGCGTTCGCTCCGTCCGGCCGGCGGTCGTGATCCAAGGTGACGCCGCCCCAAATACCGGCCTGGGGGTGCTGCTGCGAACAGCGCAACAAGTTTTCAACCGAGTCATCGAACACCTCGACATCGGGGTTCATTAGCAGCACCAGGTCGGCGTCCTGGCAGTGCTCAAACCCCAGGTTACAACCGCGCCCAAATCCCAAATTCTCGGTTGAGGGCACCAGGGTTACGTCTGGCCCGACAATGGTTTGCAGCTGCAAAACCGAGTCGTCGGCCGAGGCGTTGTCGACCACTACGTACTCGATGTCATAGCCTGCAATCGCGCGCTGTTTTAGCCGCGTAATCAGACTGACGATGTCGCCTCCGCAGTTGTAACTGACGAAGACAATGCAAACGCGCCGGGCTTCAGTAGACATAAACCTTCCGCGTCTCTTGGACTTTGTTCAGCACAACACCTAAGAAGCCCGTGTCCTCGAGCATGTCGTGAGCGGCTCGAAGTTCGTCCTCTTTGGTCTTACCGTCTTCAACGACCAGCAAAGTGCAGTCCGTGTGCGGCAACGACACCATGACGTCATCCGTGATCAAGCACGGGGGCATATCAAAAATGATGATCCGGTCTTTGTAGCGGGACTTCATCTCTGTCATCAGCTCGACCATTTTCGGCAACGTCAGAGTTTCAGAGGAATGCAGTGTCCGGCCGCGTGACGGAAGGATCGTCAAACGCGTGTCCTCGGGCGACACCAAGATTTCGGACAGGGGCGTGCCATTGCGTACGTAGTCGACCAGGCCAAACTCGGGCGTGAAGTCGAAGTACTTGTGCAGGGTCGGACGGCGCAAGTCCAAATCCACCAACAAAATGTTTTGGTTGCCCTCAAGCACCAGACTGTAGGCCAAGTTCACCGCCACGAGCGACTTACCAGCCCCCTCATGGGGTGCGGTGATGCCCAGCGTATTCCAGTTATTGACCTTGAGCTTATGCAGCACCTTGGTCCGCAGAATCGCAAAGCTTTCTGCTTCTGGCTCGTTTTTATCGAAGGCCAAAATCCGATTTCGCTTTAGCGCCGCCGGATCAATTTTCAGGGCCTTCGTTGTCCGCACGACGGGCGCCTCAGCGGACCCTGGCTTGGCAGTCTGGGCGCCCTGTTGCTGGTGGGGCTGGTACTTTTCGTCTTGGGATTTTCTAACCGCGTCATACAGCCGACTCATTGGATGAAGCCCTCAAGGTTAAATTTGTAGATTGCTCGGTAAACGTAGGTGTCCAGCGGCATAAACTGTGTGTGCACCACCAGCGCCGCGGCCACCGCGAGAGCCATCAAGATCAAGCACCACAGAACCAGCTTAAGGAACCAGTGCGAGGGCTTTGAATCACCGTGAATGACACCCACGCTAACCAGCGGCAGCTGCCCCAGCGCACGCTCGACGGCCGACGCCCCCCGGACACTCTTGTCAAAGAAGCCAAAGGCCAGCACCAGCGCTAGGGGCAAGCCCGCCGACGCCGCTAGACCACCGCCCAAAATCATCTTGCGGTCCGGGCTGTGGGGCTGATCGGGCACAACCGGGGCTTCGAGCAGTGAAAACCGCTCGGCCTTGCGACCCTGCTCCAGGCTCTCTGCCATCTGGGCTTGCATGGTGCTGCCGACCAGCTGCTCGTACTGGGACTGAACGGCTTCGTAGTCACGGTTCAGGGCGATCAGGCCCTGCTCCACCTGCGGAATTTTTACGATCTGCGCTTCAAGCCTTGCGATATCGGCTTCGGATTCGACCAACTCATTACGAAGCAACACGCGCTGCTTGCGGGCCGCTTCGATTTTGCTCTCGAACACTCGGCTGGCCTGATCTTGCGTCGAGGTCTTGCGGATGGATTTAGCCGTATCGATTTGCTGCTGGATTGAGCGCACATCGGGGTGGCTGGGCAAATACAACGAGGTCAGGCGCGCATATTCAGCTTCCAAACGAACCAGCTCTGGGCTCTGGGACGCTTCGGGACGGCTCGCAGCAATCTCGCCCTCGTACAACGAAATCTGATTGGTTTGAACTTCGATCTGCCGGCGGATGTCCGTCGCTTCGCCCCGCGCGCGCTCCAGCATCGACAGATACAGGTCTAGGTGCTCGGGTAGCGTGTCGGCGTTGTCGTTCTTAAACACCGCAATCGCCGTTTCGGTCTCGGCTAAACGCTTACGCATCTTGTCCGCTTCGCTTTTCAAAAAGCCGGTGGTTTCCGACGCCCGTTCGGTTCGGGCGCGCACGTTCTCGTCCAGGAACATGGTCACCAAGTCGTTGGCCACCGCCTGCGCCATGGCAGGCTCCGGTCCGTCAAAGCTAATTTTGAAGGCAATGGTCGCGGCGGTCCGCGAACGCGAATTGGAGCTGATCAGGTCAACGGCGACGTTTTCACGGAACTTAGCAACGCGCTGGGACACCAACTCGCCGCCCAACCAGTCGTGCAGCTGAGGGTACTTGTCCATCAGCTCCAAAAGTCGCTCCCGCGTCATCACGCGCTGGCGAATAATCTGAATTCGCTCCGCCGCCACTGAGGTCACGGTCGAGCGGACCAATTCGTCGGAAATCTGCTGCGTTTCAACCAGCACGATCCCTTCGGAGCGGTAGGTCGCCGGCAGCAACATAGACACTGCCACCGCAATGGCGCCGAGGAACAGGATCCCCGCCCCCATGGCCCATTTAAACCGCGACACCGCCGCCAAGTACTTGGCCGGTATCTCTAACTTCTGCTCTTGCTCGTAATCACTCACGACTAATCCCTAGTAGGCACGTTTGTTAAACAGCGTTAGCGCCGTTGCGATGATGATTTGGATGTCCGCCCAGACTGACCAGGTGTTGATGTATTCCAGGTCGGCCGCCACGCGTTTGGCCATCAGATCGACGGTCTCGGTTTCGCCGCGAAAGCCGCGAACCTGAGCCAGCCCTGTGATGCCCGGCTTGATGCGGTGGCGCGCCAAGTAACTATCAATTTGCGTGGAGTATTCCTGGTCATGCTGAATCGCATGGGGCCGGGGCCCGACCAGTGACATCGACCCACCAAGCACATTAAAGATCTGCGGCAGCTCATCGATGCTGGTGCGGCGGATGAAGCGCCCCACTGCGGTCACGCGCGGATCGTCTTTGGTGGCTTGCTTGACGGTGCCGCCGACATCGGCGTCCATGCGCATGCTCCGGAATTTCCAAATCTCGAAGATTTGTCCGTCCCAGCCGGTGCGCTTTTGCTTAAACAGGATCGGACCAGGCGAGGACAGCTTGACGGCCACGGCGGCGGCCAGCATCAGCGGCGACAACAGCACCACCGCAACACTGGCGATCAACCGATCCAGTAGTGCTTTTTTGTGGGACTGCAGGCCAAGCAATGGCGTTTCGGAGAACGAGATCACCGGGTTGCCACCGACCTCTTTGATATTGGGGTTGATCAGGTCTAGCGATGAGGTATCGGGCACCCAGTGCACGTCAATGTGCCGGTTGGCCATGGTGCGGTAGAGCTCAACGGCGATCTCGCCCTGCTCAATGGGCAACACCAGATACACACCGCGCAACCGCTCACCCTGGGTGGCCTGGCCGACCAGGGCCATGACGTCGCTTGGGTTAATGTCTCCCTCATCAAGCAACACGGTGCCGACCACGCGCTCTTCGGACCACGGATTCGAGTTCAGTGTTTCAGCCAGTGACTTGGCAAAGGCCCCTGCGCCAACGACCACTGTGGCCTTAGCCCGCTTGCTGCCCGAGTAGGACTGAAGGCTGCGAAAGACCAGGTAGGATGCGACCTGCAGTACAAAGCCAAAACCAAAAATTTCCAGCAGCGCCGTGGTATCCAAGGATCCAAGCAGGTTCAACAGGTACATCAGCAGCGCCACGCCACCAAAACTCAGGGTCCAGGCCTTGGTGATGTCTGCTACTTTTTCAACGATGCGGCGATTGCGCCGGTAGATGCCAAACCCGTCGTAAACAAGGGCCATGGCACCGAGCAGCAACACGAAAAACAAGATGCAGGACATGCCGACAGTGCCGGCCCCAACGTCAGTCACCAGAAAAAACAGACTGCCGACGAGCGTGGCATCAACCATCGGTTGCAACACGCTGCTCAGCGAAGTCCGGCGCTGGAGTAACGGTCTATGTCGGTTATCTACCCTGGTGTTCATGGCTGCTTTTATTGCACCGCGTCAATTCAGATGAATGAAGCATAGGGCAAGAAATACGAACTCACCTTCGCACCAAGGGGCGCACGAGTAAGACTTGCGCTGGCCGCGGCTTAGGTGTTTGTGCCGGACGCGAATGGATGCAACTGATTGATTTATAGGCATTTAACGGGGCTCAGAAGCAAGCCCCCCTGGAAAAACCCAGGCACAACAGTCGCAACAAACGTCGGAATTTCTTGCACCTAAGCACAATGCGCCGCCGGACTGGCGACGGATTCTTTTACGCATGCGGCCTGATTGACCGCTGCGCACTGCCTAAAGGTCCAGCCTCCAATGGCAGACGGCGGACATTTCACGTACTAAGTTTGTGGTGGGCATTCCACTTATGCCCTCGACAAACGGGACACACCGAAAATGGTTAGCATTTGACGCTTTTCTTTACACCCATTGCTTTTGCCGTGCTGAACACCGCGCTGGCGGCGGCATTATGGCGATTGTTGAACGCCCGACGAGTGGCGATGATCTTGTTGATCGCGCTGTGGGTAAATGGCGCACTGACGATGTCCCAACGCCTATGGCCGGACCTGGGCCCGCTGCTGGCCCAGTACACCACCTCGACGTTCTTTATTGGCTACCTGGCGTGGACGCTGGCCATCTTGTGGCTCGCCCTGAACGTGCAACTTCGCTCCGGCGTCTTCCAATGGGCATTTTGGGCGGTTTGGCTGTTCGCCGCGGCCGCGATCACCACGGAGTCGATGGGGCTGGTCTACGCCGGCTGGTTTAGCGACACCATCAGCGTCGTCTTTGCTTTCATTACGCTGTATGCCTTTGAGCGCGTGATTCGATCAGACAAGTTGAGCGCGGACGAGCGCGTGGTGGTGATCACCATGGGTGGGCTGGTATCGCTCGATATTTTCTACCTCTCGTTACGTATTTCCGAGCTGCAGGCGGCGCAGTGGATCGATCAGGCGCGGCCTTACCTCTACGTTCTGGCCTGTTTGGCCCTCGCCGGCTGGTCGGTCCACCGTCTGGTACAGCGTAGCGGCGCAGGCCCGGTCCGGTTGTCCTACCAAGCCGCCCAGGGCAGCTGGTCGTTGCTGACCATCGCGCTGGTGGTCAGTGTCATGATCACCTCAACGACGCTGATCAATAGCAATAACAGCACGGCCATCAACCTAATCTTTACGACGATCATCGTGGTGTTGCTGTCGCTGGTGTTCCTAGGCGCGGTGTCAGAAAGCGCGCGTCGGCGAATTCGGGTACTGCTGAACAAGCACTTTTTCAGCCACCGCTTTGACTACCGTAACGAATGGATCAGTGTCAGTGAGGCGCTTGGTCACCACGCCGACCAAAGCTCGGCCGAAGTCACCGCGCTATCGGTGCTGGTCAACGCCACGGAAAGCCAATCCGGCGTGCTGTGGCTGAAGTCCGGCGGCGAGTATTCCATCGCCACGGCCTCGGTTGCCCTGCCCGAGCCCAAAAGCCAATACGCGGTGCCAGAAGATCACCCCATGATTCACACCATGGCCTGCCAGCAATGGGTGTATGCGGTCCATTCCGCCCGCGACACCGCAGCGGGGCAATTCAACGACGACTTACCGGATTGGCTTGGTAGCCTGGCGCCGTTTTGGCTGGTCATGCCCATCGCCGTCGGCGACGAGTTGATCGGCTTTGCTGGCTTGATTTGTCCGGGCCCGCCACCGCAATTTGACTACGAGTCACTCGACATCGCGCGCCTGACCAGCCGCCAGGTCGCCGGTTTCCTGCAGTTACACCGCTACGAACGCCAACAAGAAGCCCAGGCCAGATTCGCGGTGTATTCACAGATGAGCTCGTTTTTAATGCATGACCTGAACAACGTCTTGCACCAGCAGTCCTTAATTCTGCGCAACGCCCCAAAACACAAGGACAACCCCGAGTTTGTCGAGGATGTTCTGGAGACCATCGACAACTCGGTATCCCGCCTACGCACCCTGGTTGGGCGACTCGGCGCCAGCAAGACCGACCACCGCACGCCGGTCAACCTGTCGCGCGTGCTGGCCACCGCGATGGACCTGTACTCCAATAAAACCGCGCCCCCGCAACTGATGGCCGACGAGACCCTACCGGACGTAGCCTGCGATCATGACCGCCTGGCCATGGCTATCGGGCACATCATCAAAAACGCACAGGACGCCAGCGCCGGTTCCACCGTCACCCTAACCGCAGATAGCGATGGCCGTTATGCGCGCATTCGCATCAAAGATTCCGGCTCAGGCATGACGGAAGACTTCATCAACCATCAGCTATTCACGCCCTTCGAGTCCACCAAAGAGTCCGGTGGAATGGGCATCGGGGTCTACCTCACCAAGGTCTACATCGAGGAGCTCGGCGGCATGATTAACGTCGACAGCACCCTCGGCAAAGGCACCATTTTTTCCCTCTTTTTACCGATCCACACAGGAGCCACCCATGACTAATCCGGGCGAGACACGCAAGTTACTGATTGTCGAGGACGACCTGGGGCTTACCAAGCAGCTGAAATGGCATTTCACTGACATGGAAGTCTTAACGGCAGCCACCGCAGACGAGGCCATTGCGCTGGTTAAATCGGAGCGTCCGGCGGTGGTGCTGCAGGATCTGGGCCTGCCCCCGGATAGCGAAGGCGTGTCTGAAGGCTTCCGCTGCATTCAGGCCATTTTGGATATTCACCCAAACTGCAAAATTTTAGTGATGACCGGACGCAGTGAGGAGGCCAACGCCCTAAGAGCCATGAACTTGGGTGCCACGGATTTTTTCCATAAACCCGTCGATCCGGACATGCTCGATCTAATCGTCGACCGTAGTTTCAAGACCTATCGATTGCGCGAGCTCAATCGAATCGACAACCTGGTCGTTGACGACCTGGTGGGTGAGATACGGACCCAGTCGCCTGAAGTGGTGCGTATTTGCCGGTCGGTCAAAAAGCTGGCGGGCACGGAAATCACCTGCACATTGATGGGCGAAAGCGGCGTCGGTAAAGACGTGTTCGCCAACGCGATACACCGCCACAGCCGGCGCAGTGACCAGCGGTTCCAGGCAATCAACTGTGCCGCGATCCCTGAAAACCTGATCGAAAGCGAACTGTTCGGTTACGAAAAAGGGGCCTTTACCGGGGCCGCTAAACAGACGCCCGGCAAAATCGAGTGCGCCAATGGCGGAACGCTGTTCCTCGATGAGATCGGTGACATGCCCATGTTGCTGCAAACCAAACTGCTGCGGTTTCTGCAGCAGCGCACCATTCAGCGTGTAGGGTCAACCAAGGACATCCCAGTGGATATCCGGGTGGTCTGTGCGACCAACAAGGACCTAAAAGCCATGGTGGCAGAAGGCACCTTCCGCGAAGACCTGTTCTATCGAATTTGCGAATTTGAAATACGCATCCCGCCGCTACGGGCGCGGGGCGAGGACAAACTGTTGCTGGCGGATTATTTTCTTAACGAGACCATCAAGGCCTATGGGCTAACACACTTGAATGGCTTCTCGGGGTCGGCGCGCGCTGCCATTTTAGCCCACGATTGGCCGGGTAACGTTCGCGAGCTTGAGAGCAAGATCAAAACCGCCGCGGTCATGAGCGACAACGAAATGGTCACCGCCGAGGACATGAACCTGACAGAGCTAGCCGGCTGTATTGACCCATACGATCAACACATGGGTATGGCACCCGGCACCGTGACCCTACGCGACGCCCGAAAGCTAGCCGAGGTGTCGGCCATCAAGAGCGCCTTGGACGTCGCCGCCAATATCACTGAGGCGGCGCGGATTCTGAAAGTATCCCGGCCGACCTTGTACGACATGATGACCAAGTACGAGCTGGAACAAAAAACCTAGGGCGCCGCACAGCGCCCTAGGCGGATAGGGAGTGGGTGAAGCGCTAGAGCGACTTCACCAGCGACGCACCGAGTGACCATTCGTCATAACTGTCCGCTGCGGTTGCCGAGCGCCGTGTTTCCGTCCCCGCGACCACACGCAGGCTGAAGTCGGGCGCAAGCTCGTAGCTCAGCGATGCCGCGACATTGTCCTGATCGAAATTATCGCCCGCACGGGAGTCAAAGTCGGTCGACTGCTGACTTGCAGAGAGGCTTCCGCTGGTGCTGCGTGAAAACGCATAGTTCAGCGACGCCGCCACAATCGTGGATGACTGATCGTTGGTGCTGACCGATTTGAATGCCTGCTCCACGTGATCGTAGTCAACCGTCACGACGCAGCGCTGGCACACCTGATTTAGAACGACACCGATGTGGGCGCTGTCCGTGGTCGATTGCGCCACGCCGATGCTGTTGATGCCCAGCAGCGCGGCCACGTCGGCAGGCAACAATTGAGTGCGGGTCGCTTGAATCGAGCGCGCCACATCAACGGCCACCGAGTAGGTGGCGCGGTCAAATTCGGCACCTAGCTCAAACTCTGTGCCGTCGTTGCCAACGCCTGACGGACTGGAGGTATCGCCCCACCCCACCTCAGCAAAGTACGACAGCTGCCGAAGTGCACGGGTGAACCGAACACCGGCCCCGCGGTACTCACTGCGCTCACTGACGTCCGGGTGCACATTGGTCGCACGAATGTACGGACTCAAAATCGTAATCGGATCGATGACGTGCTCAATTTCAATGTCCAAGCCAAAGGTCGCGACGTCCTCGCCCTCGCCGTCAGTGAAGACCGAATACCCATACTGCGGCCGGATGTTCACGGCCGTTCGCCCCGGCGCCAATGGCTGGTAGGTCGCGTTGAGTGAGACGGTTTGCGATGACGTTTTGTTGCCCGCCGTATCAGGCGCACTGGCGTCCGCCGTTAAACGTTCGGCGCTATGGCTCGCGGCTAATTCAAGCCGCTCCGACACCGGCATCAACGCCGACAGCGTTCCGGTTAGGCTGGAGCGGTTGTCACCGGCTGCGCCCGTGGTGTGGACCTCGGTTGCGGTGTAGTCCGCCGATACGACGTTGCGTCCAAAGGTTTCTTCGATCGCTAGCGAAACGGCGAAGCTATCCTCGCGGCCTGAGGCTCCGCCTGAGACTTTTTGCGGGTTACTGCTGTGCTCCGTCGCCGCCGTAAAACTGACGTCGATCGGTGCGGCCAAGGCGGCTGGCGGTG
>CAKZQE010000176.1 GCA_937139465.1 uncultured Gammaproteobacteria bacterium | reverse complement strand
GCCTTCAACGCCGCAGTGCCTGATCCCAGCCATAACGGCCTGCCACACTACAACGGGCATCTACAGTAGACTGATCACCCCGTTTTCGACCGGACACCCATGGAACAAATCCTCAGCTTGATCGAACAGTACGGCACGGCCGTGTACCTGCTGCTGTTTGCCTACTGTGCTTTGAAAAGCGGCTCTCTGCCTTTGTTCGCCGGATTCGCCGCACAACAAGGAGCGCTGGACCCCATGACCGCCAGCCTGGCGGCCTTTGCCGGCGGCTATCTGGGTGATGAAGCGCGGTTTGCTGTGGCCCGTCGATATGGCATGGCCTGGGCCAGCGACAAACCGACCGTTTTGAAGTGGATGCAGCGCGCAAAACGACTGCTAGAGGTTCACGGCCCCGCGTACCTATTCATCTACCGCTACCCCAAGGGATTGCGCACCGTAGGGGCGTTGCCGGTCGGCCTGACGTCCATGCCGTGGCTGCAGTTCAGCATTATGAACTTCGCCTCCGCCGCCAGCTGGGCCACGTTGATGGTCGGGATTGGCTTTATTTTTGGCCAAACCATCGAAAGCGCGGTTGACAGTGGATGGGGCCTGATAAGCGTCGGCTTGCTGGCGGTATTTGCTTTGGTGACCTGGCTGGCTTGGCGGCAAATTGCAGCGCTGGAGCAAGCAGGGGACGCGTGAGGTTGGTTTCCGTAGCCGGCTGGAGTCATCATGCCGTCGTCAACGTGCCTGCGTTTGGGGCTGAAACAGGTCGATGTCATCGAGCACATCAGCACCCAATCCAACCCACTCACATGCAAAACATGGGGTAAAGGTCTGCCCAAAGGGTCGGCCGCGACCGGTACGCGAAAAACGTGAATGACAGTACCGCCGCGCCTAGGGTCACCAGGTAGTTGTTGACCCCAATCATCGCCCTGCGGCGCCTGCGGTTATGTGCTCAATGGACCGCCCTTTGATCGGTAGGTTGATCAAAGCAGCGATGACGCCCAGGGCAATCGAGACCTTCCACGCCATGTCATACGAGCCCAGCGCATCGAAGGCGAGTCCGCCCAACCAACCGCCCAGGAACGCACCAACCCGGTGAAAGACAAACACCAGGCCACCCAACATCGACATGTTGGCCACGCCAAAGATCGAAGCCACCGCGCCATTGGTCAGCGGGACCGTGCTCAACCACAGCAGCCCCATCAACGCGGAAAACACGTAGACCGTTGCTGCGCTGATCGGCAGGAAAAGAAACAGCGAAATGGCCACGGCGCGGCTGGCGTAGATAGCCGACAAAAGGATCGGTTTGGGGTATTTCCCGCCCCACAGGCCAGCGTAGTAGGAGCCTGCGATATTGAAGAGCCCAATCAAGGCCAGAGCCGTTGTGCCGACGGTCGCGCTGAGCCCCTCGGTCTGCAGAAAGCCAGGCAAGTGAGTCGAGATAAACACCACGTGAAATCCGCAAACAAAGAACCCGGCGCAGAGCAGCTGAAAGGGTCGCTGGGCCAGTGCGAATCGACGCGCTGGGCGCGGCATTGTCGGGTGCTGGCGCCGGTGAGGCGACCGCAGTTGCGCCGACCTGCCTGGTGCCGAAAAACATCGCCAATGGAATGGTGAGCAAGGTCAAAATGAACAGGCCCCCCAGCGCAATGGTCCACCCTTGGGACTCAATCAACAGCAGTGAAATTGGCAGCAAAATGAACTGGCCCAAGGACCCCACAGACATCGAAATCCCCAGCGCCAACGAGCGCCGCTCGGCCGGAACCACCTTGCTGATGGCGCCAAACACAACGGGGAAGGTCGTGCCGGACAAGCCGATGCCAATCAGACCGCCGGTACCCAGAATCAACGCGGTCGATGAATCCTGCGTTGCCATGATCAGCAGGCCCAGCGCGTAAAGGACACCGCCAACAATCATCATGGTTTTCGCACCATGGCGATCGGCATAGCGCCCGACAAAGGGCTGCGTGATACCCCACATTAGGTTTTGGATTGCGATGGCCATGGCAAACACCTCGCGCTCCCAGCCGTTGGTCGCGGACATTGGAACCAGGAAAATGCCAAACGCGTGGCGCACGCCCAGGGTGATCGCCAGCATCAGGGAGCCGGCAATCAATACTTTGCGTAGTTGAGGTGCCAGATCGGCGGAGGCCTGGGTCATTTGGTTGATTCCTCGAGTTTTTCGGTGATCTGCTGCTCGGCGTTTTTGAGGACCGAGGTGTCGACCAAGTCGGCCAGTTCGTTTTGAAGCTGTTCCCATGCGGCGCGGGCGCGCTGAAAGTCGGACCGGCGCCCCCTCGCGAAACGGATGCGCTTTTCGCGTTTGTCGGCGGATTCGGTCAGTTCGATCCAGCCGTCGCGTTCAAGCACGCGCAAATTGCGGGTTAGGGTGGTTCGGTCAAGGCCGCAGGCCTGAGCGATCTCTGAGACCCTTGAGTCGGGCTGGTCGATGACTTTTTTGATTACCGAGTATTGCGTCACCTTGAGCCCGCTAGCGGCCATGCGCTGGTCGTACAGCTGCGTCAGTCGATGCGCCAGTCCACGTGCGTTGATGCAGATACAGGTCGAGTCGTTTTTCATATATGTGTATGTACACGTAATTGCATGGGTTGCGCAAGTGATTTGGGGGAGGGGGGCTACGTTGCTTGTTTGCGCGCGAGGGTTAACGCTTGACGTTTATCCTCTGGCGTCACAGTTTTCGGACATGATCCGTTTACTCGCGTGCCAGTAGAACGGGAAAATGACGTGGTCGTGCGAGTCGTACGTGGCGCGAAATCCGGCGGGTAGTCGAGCGTGAGTTACAGCTATAACGTGGAGCAAGGGGTTTTATGGTCACGAACACTATGCGACCGGTTCATCCAGGCGAAATCCTCAGAGAAGAGTACGTCCTGCCACTGGGTCTAAGTGCCAACCGGCTAGCACTGGAGTTGCGTGTGCCGGTCACCAGAATTAGCAAAATACTGCACGAAGAGCGCTCGGTGACACCCGATACTGCGCTTCGTTTTGCTCGTTATTTTGGTGGAGATGCTCAAACCTGGCTTAATCTGCAGTCGGCCTACGACTTGAAGATCACCACGCAGCGCCACGGCGAGGCAATTGCGCACGACGTTCGTCCGATGGTCGCCGAGTAGTTCGCAGAACCCGCACACTTGATGGGTTCATTTGTGGACAAGAAGCTGGCAGGGCCACGAGCAACCCGTGCATCACGTCCCTAAGCCCACCATCACCGCCTACGGTTCGCCAGATAAATCGCTCGAGTATCCCAGAAGGCTTGAAACCCGCCCCGAGCCGCTTCCGGCGATATTTCACCCGTGACCTCGGCAAAGTAACGCGCCGACCGACTGCGGAATTCGGCCGGGTCTCCGGTCCGATAGGGCCCTTTCTCCAGGATGGTGTGGGAATAGCCTTTGTTGCCCTTGTTCATTGTGGCGTACTTCAACAGCGGACCGGTGTTGTTGTCCTCGACGATCGAGAAGGTAAAGGCAAACGCATCGGCCATCGTGACGCCACTGGGAGTTACATAGTTCATGTAGTCCACACCCAAGGTCGCCATGATTTCTGCGTAGTGCGAGTACCAGTCGCTCATAGACACGTGATAGTGGGCCGCCAATCCGCCGCGTACCGCCATTCCCTTGTAAACGCCCTCGTCATCAATAAATTGGTGCACGTATTTCAGGCTGTCGATGCCGCGATCAAAGGTGGCTTGGTCGCCGGTGACGAGCCCAGTAACCAGTTGGAGCAGGGTGTAGCGCTGGCGGGTGGATCCGCAGTCGTCGATGTACATTTTCGGAGTCATGGCCGTGCAGGGTGGGTGTCGGCTCGGGTCATCCGAACGCAACTGCGCGCGGGATCGATCCAGAAACCAGGTCTCGATCGTTTGTTGCTCGGCCTCGGTCAGATTCATCCGCGGTTTTTCAGCGGCATAGAACAACACCAATTTGTGGACCGCAGCGAAGTAGGTGTAGTGGATGTAGTCGGCGCGTGAGTGAATGATTTCGTCGCGCTCGGCCAGGGCGAGCAAAATCTGTTTGCCGGCTGCGTTAACCTCAGGATGTCCTTGCCATTTGCTCAGTTCTTCCAGGCACCAGGAATCGCCGATCCAGTCACCGTTGCGACTGATATCAGCATAACCGGTGATGTCGTCGACACAGCGTTCAACCTTGCGGCCTCTGAAATAGACGGTCTTTGGCAAATCCCGAGCCGCATCATAGCGCTCGTAGTCTGCGATCAAGCGCCAGTCCTGCGGCACGGTCAGGCCGTCCAATGGGTCCTCGCCTGCTGCGTAATAGCTCGGGGTCGCGCAGCCGGTCAAGACCAAAGCGCTGATCAGTACCGCCGCGGCCGACATAAGGGTGTTCATTGGCAATCTCCTTTATCTCACGGTGACAAGTATCGCCCATATTTTCAGGTTTGCATCCGACTCTGATCAATCGCGGGTCGGTGGCGCATTGGCACGACACCATTCAGCAATGGGTGAAAGTCCAGCCACCAAAGGTCATTGGGTCCAGCGAGCGTGCCGGCGCTGAAGAACCAAACGCAGGCCACAACGGTGTAGTCTTGCGACATGGACAAGCTCTACACCCGCGAAATGGCAGCCCAATACCAGGCCATGGACCCCAACGAAATCAACGGTTGGTGGAAGCACTTCCTGGACAAGAACCTGCAGTCAGTGTTGGAAATTGGTCCAGGGACTGGCCGTGACGCACGTTGGATCCGCGAGCAGTGCCCCCGCGCAACCATCACCTTGGTTGAGCCGGATTACACACTCGGAGCTAAGACTACAATGCGAGTCGACCTCACAAGGCTCCAAATGGCTTGTCGCCCAATGAATTCGCGGCATCCTGGAAAAAAGACCGCCAGATTTCGACATGAGGGCGGACCTAAAAATGGGAGCCCTTCAACTGTCGTTGAAATCTCGATAAAACTGGCAGAGGTTTAAGATCACAGGTCAATCATAGCGCCCGTAGTCTGCGGTCAAGCGCCAGTCCTGTGGCACGATCAGGCCGTTCAGTGGATGCTAGACGGTTGGGTAGATATGCTCTGAGTACGCCCATGTCGCATTCTAACGAGATCAGAATGCCCGCACTGAAGCGGGGTAACCAAAAGGCAAGCGTTGCACGATGTG
>CAKZQE010000175.1 GCA_937139465.1 uncultured Gammaproteobacteria bacterium | reverse complement strand
ACCACAGGGGCCACGACGACCACGAGGGCCACGACGACCACAAGGGCCATGACGACCACAAGGGCCACGACGACCACAAGGGCCACGACGACCACGATGACCACGACGAGCATTCGGCGCATCACCACAGCGGTACTGACCCGCACGCTTGGCTCGATCCAGACAACGCGATCGCGTGGGCTGAAGCCATCGCCGCCCAGTTGAGCCGCATAGACCCAGACAACGCACAGACGTACTCCGAGAATCTCGTGGTGACAACGACCCGGCTGAAAGTGCTGGACGCGGAATTGACTCGCATCCTGGCACCGGTAGCCGCGGAGCGCTTCGTGGTGCTGCACGATGCGTATCAGTACTTGGAAAAACACTACGGACTGGCCAATGCCGGGGCAATTTCCCCCAGCGACGCCCAATCGCCTGGCCCCGCACGGCTTAGGGAGCTGGCCGGCGCCATGGAACGTCTTGGCGTTCGATGCATCATGAGCGAGCCGCAGGTCAACAGTGGCCTTATTCGTGCGGTCACAGACGGCATCACCGTGACGGCCGGCGAGCTGGACCCCCTTGGCGCAGCGCTTGATCCGGGCCCTGAGCTTTACCCGGCGCTGCTGCGCGCTGCCGCTGACAGCGTGGTGGATTGCCTTAAATGAACCGGACCGCGGCCATTTTCTGCGTGCTGATTGCGGCCGCGGTGGCCTTGGGTGCCTTTGGCCAGCATGGGCTTAAGGCCGTTCTGACCGCCACACAGCTTGGCACCCTCGACACGGCCGTGACCTACCTAACGGTCCAGCCGATTGCTGGTCTCGTCGCCTTGCGCTATGGCCTGGTTCGACCGGCCCGGCTGTTGCTGGTCGGCGTCGTGCTGTTTACCGGTGCATTGCTCGCGTATTTGGGAACAGGCTGGGTCGCGGTCACCTTTGCGGCGCCCGTCGGTGGGTTGCTGATGATCCTGGCCTGGCTCTGGTCTGCCTGGGCGCTCTGGCGACGGGTTTAATTCTGGATAGGCAAGCACGCGGATATCGCCTAGGCTAGAGCGCCTCACAAAGCCACCTCAGAGTACCCTCAATGACTTCGCTATGGGTTGACGCGGACGCCTGTCCTAATGCCATCAAAACCGTGATCTTCAAAGCCGCCGAACGCCGTCAGTTAGTCACCACCCTGGTGGCGAATCAGTACATCAAACCGCCGCCGTCGGCGGTTATCAAGGCGATTCAAGTACCCGCCGGCTTCGATGTCGCTGACAATGAAATTTTGAAGCGTATGACGGGCGGTGACCTTGTGATCACGCAGGATGTGCCATTGGCCGCTGAGGTGGTCGAGGCGGGTGGCTTTGCGCTGAATCCGCGTGGAACGCTGTATACCCGTGAAAACGTAAAAGACTACCTGGCGCGCCGCGACGGCGCCGAGGCCATGCGTGACCAAGGCGAGCACACGAGCCGTGCCAAGCCCTTCGATAAAAAAGACGTGCAGGCCTTTGCCAACGCGCTTGATCGGTTTCTGGCGCAACATGCATGAGTGACGCGCCGGCGTTTATTCCCTACCTCGTTGCCCGTGGAATCGTCAGTCTCGCCAACACCATGCTGACGGTGGCCCTGGGTTGGCACCTGTATCAGGCCACGGGCGACGCACTGGACTTGGCCCTGGTTGGGCTGATGCAGATCCTGCCTATTTACCTGTTCTTTTTTGCCTCCGGCTGGGTCGTGGATCGAGTTCGTCGCGATCGGCTGGTGCGTTGGTGCGCGCTCGGGGACATGGGGTTGTACGCGGGAATTGCTTGGGTCATGACGCGGCCTGAATTGAACACCACAGCCTTGTTTGCCTTGGTGTTTGCCCAGGGCAGCATCCGGGCGTTTTCATCGCCGGGCCTTCAAGCGGTGCTACCTAACCTGGTGCCGAAAGCCTTTCTGGACCGTGCGGTCGCCATGGCCTCGACGACCTGGAACTTGGCGATGACCGCCGGCCCGGTGATCGCCGGGGTGATGATTGGTTGGCTCGATCGTGATGTTTACTGGGTGTTGGTGTTCGCCATGACCATTGCGGTTGCTGCCTACCAGTGGTTTCCCGAGATGCACGTCGAGCGGTCCTCCGGTCGCGGCATCGAACAGGTCACGGCCGGGCTCAAATACGTGTTTGCAAACCCGATCATCTTGGGCAGTCTCAGCTTGGATTTGCTGATCGTGGGCCTTGGATCGGTGATTGTACT
>CAKZQE010000174.1 GCA_937139465.1 uncultured Gammaproteobacteria bacterium | reverse complement strand
ATCCCGTTTCCTGCGTGGCGTGAATCACGGCGCAGGAGTTTAGGCCCGACCAACCCGAAAGGGCTGCGTCAGCCAAATCTGGCGCATTATTTTGTTGACTGATATGCGCCACAAACAGCATTTTTAACCTGGTGGTGTTGGCCTGATCAAGAAATAGCCGAGCCTGTGCATTCGCCAGATGGCCATAGTTACCTCCTACCCGGGCTTTGACTGAGCGCGGATAGGGCCCTTCATCCAACATGATGGGGTCGTGATTAAACTCAAGAACCAGCGCGTCACAATCCGAGAACGCCTGAACGACATGCGGCGTGATGTTGCCGAGATCGGTAAGAACACCCAGCTTTACAACGCCGGACCACAAGCAGAATTGGACCGGCTCGCGGGCATCGTGCGGCACGGGCTCAGCAGCGATATGGCAGTCGCCCACATCGAACCTGTCCCCGGGCCGGATGAACACGCCGTGTTGAAGCCCCTCAAGCTTGGGGCTGCTTGCCGTTCCCGCAGTCAGAAACACGGGTAACCCATGGGCTCGGGAGAGTGCAGCCACACCGCGACAGTGGTCGCCGTGCTCGTGGGTGACCACCACGGCATCAATGGCGTCCGGTGTAACCCCGAGCAGCGCCAGGCGACTGGCCGTTTCCTTGACACTGAAACCGGCATCCAGCAACAGCGACGTCGACGCCGTACGGATTAATGTGCAGTTGCCCTTGCTCCCTGAGCCCAGGGAAATTGCCTGCATTAAATGAGTTGCTCCGCCAGTTTCAGCAGCAGCTCCTCGGCCGCCGCTGCCGTACCACCCTGCCCGAGGTCCTGAACATCAATCAAGGCCCGACCGTCTTCAAAGGCTAGGTTGACCTGATACAGCGCTTGCAGGTTTTCAGTGGCGGCGACGAAGGCGCGCGTCAGCAGATTCAGCTCAGCTAAGCGACGACGGTCGATATCTGACAAATACAGGCCCTGGACACGCAACCCGCCTTCGTCGGCAAACTCAGACTCAAAACCGCTGGCTTCAAGGGCCGTCAGCAGGCTGCCCCAGGCACGATCCTGATCAATTCGCACCGCAATGGCGAGGCTACCATCGTCACGCACAAACCGTTCGACACGGGCTTCGGCACCACGGCCGAGTCCGACCGCTGAAACGCGACGGCCCGACTGCTTAGCATCCGCTAACCACACACCAAATTCGTCCAGCCACAGCGCCATGGTGGCACTGTCAAACCCGGTCCCCAGCGCCGACGGTGCGGGACGCTGGCTGTCGCTTGAAACCACCATTTGGGCGCGGATTTCGGTTGAGTCCTCGGCCAGCCCGGGTGCGACATCGACGACGACGCGCCGCCATCCGTTGGCCGCAGGGGGCAGGTAACGAATCAGGTCGCTGTCGGAGCGACCACTGGCCAAGCCAGCGAGCCAACCCGACTGAATCTGCGCCCGTTCGCGGTTAGGCACGATACCGACACCATTGGTGTCAAAAAACGCGGTCAGCTCCGGCCAGACTTCTTCGGGTAGCGAATCCACGCGCAGATAGGCCGTGGTGTCACTTTCAACGCGCTGGATAGCGCTGGTCTGCAAGCTAGGATCAACAACGGGCGCTTCTGGAACCGTGAAGCCGACGTTGCCGGCACCCTTAACCGGCGCGTCGACACCCGGAATCGGAAAGGCTTCCTGCGGAGGGGCCAAGTCATACTCGGCGGGCAAAGCGATGGGCGCTAAGACATAGGCCTTTTGGTAGTCCGCCGCGCGGTCTTCGAAGGTGTTCTTCATCGGGCCGACGCAACCCGCTAGCGCCAGCGCCAGCGCCAGCGCCACTAATGGAAAAGCAAATCGCATCAAATCAGCTCCGCCTGGCGCATTGCCGCGTGCAGCATGTCGTAGTGCTTGGGATCCGTCGGTACCAGCGGTAGACGCAGGTGATTGCCGATAAGGCCCAACTCAGACAGGCAGTACTTAGACGCCGAAGGTGAGGATTCAACAAACAAGCCGGTGTGCAATCCCTGCAGCTTTGCGTTAATCGCAATCGCCGCGTCGCGCTCGCCAGCCAGTGCCAGTTCCATGACCTCACTCATCAACTTCGGTGCGACGTTGGCAGTGACGCTGATATCACCCTGCCCGCCCATCAACGTCAACTCGACTGCGGTACCGTCGTCACCGGAAATTACCAAAAAGTCGTCGGGGCGATTGTCCAGTAGGTACTGGCCACGAACCAAGTCACCGGTAGCGTCTTTGATACCGATGATGCGCTCGAAATCGTTGGCCAGGGCCAAGGTCGTGTCGTCAGCCAAATCAGACGCGGTGCGGCCGGGCACGTTGTAAAGCAGCATAGGCAGGCCGGTATTCTCAGCGATGGCTTTGAAATGGGCGTACATGCCGCGCTGGCACGGGCGGTTGTAGTAAGGCACCACTGACAGACTGACGTCAGCGCCGGCTTTCTCGGCGGCGATGGTGGTTTCAATGGCTTCGGCGGTGGAGTTTGAGCCCGTGCCGGCTACCACTGGAACGCGTTTATTGACGCGGTTAACCGTGTGAGCGATGACGGCGTTGTGCTCATCGTGGCTGAGGGTGGCCGACTCACCGGTCGTGCCCACAGCGACGATGGCATGGGTGCCCGCGTCGATATGAAATTCAATCAAACGATCAAGCGCGTCGTAGTCGACCTGGCCGGATGCATCGAAGGGGGTGACGAGCGCCACCATACTGCCTTGAAGCATGTCTCACTCCTTTTTACGTGGCCGCGATGCTACCTGCCACGGGTTTTTTGCTCAATACATACCTTGTTTAACTGCGCGCTGGCCGCACCAACTCAACACAGTTATCAATAAGGAACCCCCATGCTTGAAGTCGGCCAGCCCTGCCCCGCATTCACCACCACCCTCGACAATGGCGACAGCCTCAGCACCGATCAGCTGATCGGCCGCCCCTTTGCAATTTTTTTCTACCCGAAGGCCGACACCCCTGGCTGAGTGAAGCAAGTCAAGTCGCTGCGGTCTGCATTTGCGACATTGACGGAAAACAACATTCGGGTGACCGGCGTTTCGATGGACACGATTGCCGAGCAACGGGCGTTCTCGGATAAGTTTGAGATTCCTTTCCCGCTTCTCTGCGATACGAACGGAGCGATTTGTGATGCTTATCGAATCGAGCATCCCAACAGCAGGCCAAGGCGCGAGACCTTCTTGTCTCGGAAGGGAATTCTGGTGCATCACGACCGGGCCGTGAATCCGAGGACACAGGCGCGTGATGTGATCGTTCGGATCAACGAGCTGATTGGCGGCGGTCGCTAGCACGGCGGACGGGCCGGGTTTTGCGCGGCAATTTCGTCGAGGAATTCGCGATTGATTCCGCGGATGATGAACCAGCCTTCCTGGTATTTTACGGGAGTTAGATATCGGACGGTGGAGA